>CAZUVY010000130.1:0-5087 GCA_964623905.1 uncultured Faecalimonas sp. | reverse complement strand
TTCTTACACAGGAGAAGCACTTGACCAGAAGACACCACTTCTTCGTTCTATGGAAGCAGTGAATGAACAGGCGCTTCGTCTGATCCGTTTATTTGGAAATACAACATCACAAAAAGTAACTCCTTCAGTAGGGGCTGAACAGGAATACTTTTTAGTGGATCGTGAAAAATATTTAAAGAGAAAAGACCTCGTGTTCACAGGAAGAACATTGTTTGGAGCTATGCCTCCAAAAGGACAGGAACTGGATGATCACTATTTTGGTGCGATCAGAGACCGTATTGCATTATTCATGAAAGATGTAAACCAGGAACTGTGGAAATTGGGTGTATCTGCAAAGACACAGCACAACGAAGCTGCACCAGCACAGCATGAATTGGCACCGATCTATGCACAATGTAACGTTGCAGTCGATCACAATCAATTGATCATGGAGACTTTAAAACAAGTTGCATACCGCCATGGGTTACACTGCCTGTTACATGAAAAACCATTTGCTGGCGTAAATGGTTCAGGTAAACACAACAACTGGTCACTGACAACGGATGATGGAATCAATCTTCTTGATCCGGGCAAAAAACCACATGATAATATCCAATTCTTACTGGTATTAACGTGTGTTCTGAAAGCCGTAGACAGACATGCGGAACTGCTCCGTGAGTCTGCAGCAGATGTTGGAAACGATCACCGTCTTGGTGCAAATGAAGCGCCTCCAGCGATTATCTCTGTATATTTGGGAGAACAGTTGGAAGACGTACTGAATCAGTTGGTAAGTACAGGTTCTGCAACACACAGTCTGAAGAGACAAAGACTGGAGACAGGTGTGCATACACTTCCTGATTTTGCAAAAGATGCAACAGACCGAAACAGAACAGCCCCATTTGCCTTTACAGGAAATAAATTCGAATTCCGTATGGTTGGTTCAAGAGACTCTGTCGCATCATCCACAATCGTGTTAAATACAATCGTAGCAGAAGCATTTGCAGAAGCGTGTGATGTATTGGAAAAAGCAGAAGATTTTGATATGGCTGTGCATGATCTGATCAAGCAATATGCTTCTGAACATGAAAGAATCGTGTTCAACGGAGACGGATATTCACAGGAATGGGTAGAAGAAGCAGAAAGAAGAGGACTTCCAAACATCAAGACAATGGTTGAGACAATTCCATACCTGGTAACAGATAAAACAGTAAATCTTTTTGAAAAGTTCGGCGTATTTACAAGAGCAGAGCTGGAGTCACGTGCAGAGATCAAATATGAGACATATGCAAAAGTAATCAATATTGAATCAAGAGCAATGATCGATATTGCAAGCAAGCATATCATCCCAGCGGTAATCAAATATATTACATCTCTTGCGAACTCAGTTAACCAGGTAAAGACAGCTTGTGATTTTGTAGATGTAAGCGTTCAGACAGAATTATTAGAAGAATCTTCTAAATTATTATCCGATACAAGAAACGCCCTGAAAAAATTGATCGAAGTGACAGATACTGCGGCTACCATGAAGCGAGGAAGAAAACAGGCTGAATACTTTAAGGACGAAGTAGTACCTGTAATGCAGTCATTAAGAATTCCAGTAGATCAATTAGAAATGATCGTGAATAAGGAAATGTGGCCAATGCCTTCTTACGGGGACTTATTATTTGAGGTATAGTAAATGAAAAAAAGTGAATTTTTATCCCAACTCAGAAAAGCATTAGAAAATGAGTTGGATGCAAGAGCGGTAAAAGAGAATGTAGACTATTATGAAGACTATATTCGAAGCGAAATGGAAAGTGGAAAATCAGAAGAAGAGACAATCGCCCAACTGGGTGATCCATGGGCAATCGCAAAGACGATTCTGCTTTCAGAAAAAATGGGTGGACAGGATTCTGGCAGAAGTTATGAATCTCCTGCGAAGCAGGATGATGAAAGTGACGTCCCATCTATGCGAGATTTAAAATGGAAAGGAATCCTTGCGATCATTATCTTGGTCATTGTTGTGGTACTGGTATTGTCAATGGTATTTGGAATCCTTGCAATTGTAGCTCGACTTGCGGTTCGTTTCGCAGTGCCGATTCTGGTGATTTTGCTTCTGGCAAAATGGCTTTCCAAGAAAAAATAAAAGAAAATAAATCGAAAATTCCGTCAGACTGTGCAAGATGCAGTTTGGCGGATTTTTATTTGGTAAAAGAGTATTTTGAATAAATAAAAAGACCAATGGGGGAGCCATTGGTCTTTTTGAGGGGAGTATAAATAATTAATAAGGGGTTGTAGAAAATCGCTTTCCTACACAGAATAGTATAATATAGGAACACAAAAAAAACAAGTAAAAAATTAAAATTTTCTTAAAATTGTGCGATTTTAGATTTGATGAATAAAAATATAACCTTGAGAGATAATAAAAATGTACCAATTAAATCTTAGGAGGAACAAATCATGGACAAAAACAAAAATTCAAATTCAAACTATTCGTCAAATGCGAATCATTCATCAAACAAAAATGCAAACAGCTCAAATGCACAAAGCAAAAATAAGAATGCAAACGGTGCATCAAACAAGAATTCGTATAATTCAAACAATGCAAATAATGCAAGTGACTGCGGCAGATACTAGGAATTTTAAAGGGTTGGAGAATCGTAAGATTTTCCAACCTTTTAACTTGACAGTCATTTTTGCAGCACGTAATATAGGAAATATAAATTCAGGAGGAAGAGATGAAAAAGATAGAATTGATAGCACCATGTCATTTTGGACTGGAGGCTGTATTAAAAAGAGAGATTATAGATTTAGGATATGATATTGCCAGTGTGGAAGATGGCCGCGTATCATTTTATGGTGATTACGAAGCAATCTGCAGGGCAAATATTTTTTTGAGAACAGCAGAGAGAGTGCTTCTCAAAGTGGGTTCTTTTAAGGCACAGACATTTGACGAATTATTTGAAGGCACAAAAGCACTTCCATGGGAAGAATACATTCCGAAAAATGGCAAGTTCTGGGTTGCAAAGGCGGCATCTGTAAAAAGTAAATTATTCAGCCCGTCTGATATTCAGTCTATTATGAAAAAAGCGATGGTAAATCGCATGAAATCTTACTATGATGTGGATTGGTTTGAAGAAACAGGTGCATCTTATCCAGTACGTGTATTTTTGATGAAAGATATCGTTACGGTTGGAATTGATACATCGGGTGTTTCTTTACATAAGAGAGGATATCGTCAGTTGTCAAGTAAAGCGCCAATCACAGAGACATTGGCAGCAGCATTGATCATGTTGACACCATGGAACAAAGACCGTATTTTAGTGGATCCATTCTGTGGATGCGGAACATTTTCAATTGAAGCAGCTATGATCGCTGCAAATATTGCACCAGGAATGAACCGTTCTTTCTTAGCAGAAAAATGGGACAATCTGATTCCGAAAAAACTCTGGTACGATACGATCGATGAGGCTAATTCATTGATCAATGACGATGTTAAGGTGGATATTCAGGGATATGACATTGATGCAGAGGTTTTGCGTGCGGCAAGAGAAAATGCAAAAGAGGCAGGAGTGGATCATCTGATTCATTTCCAGCAGCGTGCAGTCAAAGACCTGCGTCATCCAAAAAAATATGGATTTATCATTACAAATCCGCCTTATGGAGAACGTCTGGAAGAAAAGAAGAATCTGCCGCCGCTTTATAAGGAATTCGGCGATAGTTTTAAAATGCTGGATAGTTGGTCAGCATATGTGATCACAAGCTATGAAGATACAGAAAGGTATTTTGGAAGAAAGGCCGATAAGAATCGTAAGATTTACAATGGTATGCTTAAAACCTATTTTTACCAGTTTCTTGGGCCAAAGCCTCCAAAAGCGAAACGAGAAAATCAAGAGTAGGAGAGAGAAGAAGATGGATTTGAAGATTATTTTTGCTACAGGCAATGAGAATAAAATGAAAGAAATCAGAATGATTCTTGCGGATCTCGGGATGCCGATTCTTTCTATGAAAGAAGCAGGGATTGATGTGGATGTTGTGGAAGATGGCACTACATTTGAAGAGAATGCGTTGATAAAAGTCAAAGAAATTGCAAAATATGTGGATAACTGTATCGTTCTTGCAGATGATTCGGGGTTAGAAATTGATTATTTAAACAAAGAACCAGGAATCTATTCAGCACGCTATGCAGGTGTAGATACTTCTTATGATATTAAGAATAATTTATTGATTCAAAGACTGGAAGGTGTGCCAGATGAAAAGCGTACGGCACGATTTGTTTGTGCGGTTGCGGCAGCATTTCCAGATGGAACGACAGAAGTAGTCCGCGGTACGATCGAAGGGCGTATTGGATATGAGATCAAGGGCGAAAATGGATTTGGCTATGACCCAATTTTCTATCTTCCAGAATATGGATGCACTACAGCAGAGCTTGATCCAGAAAAGAAAAATGAATTGAGTCACAGAGGCAATGCACTTCGAGCAATGCGCGTAATCATGGAGGAAAAATATGAAGATATTAATCGTTAGTGATACGCATGGCAATCATAAGAATCTGGACAAAGTATTAGAGCGCGAAAAAGGAATCGATATGCTTTTGCACATGGGAGATGTGGAAGATGGGGATACCTATTTAGAGGCAGCGTTAGACTGTCCGATCTACATGGTCGCAGGGAATAATGATTTTTATCCCTTTTTGCCGAGAGAAGAGGAACTTCAGATCGGCAAATATAAAGTCTGGATGACACATGGACATCCGTATTATGTGTCTATGAATACAAGAAGGCTAAAGCAGGCAGCGAAAGAACGAAAAGTAGATATCGTGATGTATGGACATACGCATCGCCCAGATATCGATATTGAAGAGGATTTGATCGTGATCAATCCGGGAAGTCTTGCCTACCCAAGACAAGAGGGAAGAAAAGGGACTTATGTTGTGATGGAAATAGGTTCTGACGGTGAGGCAAAATTTACATTAAATTATGTTTAAAAAATTTCAAAAAAAGTGTTGACATTTCCGTGACAGGGATATATAATACCAAATGTGTCACGGAAATGGTGACGAAAAACAAAACATCGGGGTGTGGCTCAGCTTGGCTAGAGCGCCTGGTTTGGGACCAGGAGGTCGCAGG
>CAZUVY010000129.1:0-5133 GCA_964623905.1 uncultured Faecalimonas sp. | reverse complement strand
AAACAAAACAGTAGATGAAATTGCAGATGAACTGGAAGAAGACATTGTTGTTGTGCAATCTATTATGGAAGAAATAAAAAGAAGATAAGAAAGATCGTAAAGAGGCTGTCGCTTTGATGGCCTCTTTGAATTTGGGTTGACAATTTGGTATACTTGTTATAATATTCATATAACAAAATGCGTAAGAAAAGGTGATATGATGCTCATAGAAATTGATTTTAATAGTGATGAGGCTCTGTATGTGCAGCTACGTAATCAGATTATTTTAGGAATTGCAACATCGATGCTTCACGAGGGAGATTCACTCCCATCTGTTCGCCAATTGGCTGATGATATCGGAATTAACATGCATACGGTGAATAAGGCGTATACCGTTTTAAAGCAAGAAGGGATTATTCAGCTTGACCGAAGAAGAGGAGCTGTAGTAGCGATTGATTTTAATAAATTACAGGCGCTTGAGGATATGAGACGTCAGCTTCGAGTGGTTCTGGCAAAAGGAAGATGTAAGAATATTACGAAAGAAGAAGTCTATACTTTGGTAGATGAGATTTTTGAAGAATATAAATAGGCTATAAAAAGTGATAAAACAGGAGGTCATCTATGCAGAAAGAATTTACAAAACAGGCCGAAATAGTTTTAAATAATGCAAAGGATATTGCAAAACGATTGACGCATCCATATATCGGGACAGAACATTTGCTTCTTGCACTGCGACAAGAATATACAGGAGTTGCAGGACAGGTGCTTGCTATGAATCATGTGGAGGAAGAAAGTATCGTCAAAATTATCGACGAACTGATTTCTACCTCGCAGGAAATTAAACGAAAAAACACAGAGATGAGCCCACGTCTGGAATTTTTGTTGGATAATGCATTTCAGGAAGCTGTGTATTTGAAATCAGAAAAGATTGGGACAGAACATCTTCTTTTAGCAATGCTAAAAGATGGAGATTGTGTTGCAACAAAGATTCTTGTGACATTGAATATTAATATTGGAAAAATACAGGAAGATATTTTGGAAACAATCGGTGCAAATCCAAAAGAATATTTTGAAAGTGGATTTGACGGAAATCGCGTACAAGGAGAAATCTTAGAACAATTTAGTACAGATTTAACAGCGCAGGCCGAAGAAGGCAAATTGGATCCAGTAATCGGTCGCCAAAATGAGATTGAGCGTGTAATGCAGGTACTCAGCAGAAGGACAAAGAATAATCCATGTCTTGTAGGGGAACCAGGTGTTGGCAAAACTGCGATAGTAGAAGGACTGGCAAGACGTATCGTGGAAGGGCTTGTGCCAGACAATATGAAAGGAAAACGTATTTTGACGCTGGATCTGTCTGGAATGGTAGCTGGCTCTAAATATCGCGGTGAGTTTGAAGAGCGTATGAAAAAGATGCTGCGCGAGGTAAAGGCAGATGGCAATATCATTCTTTTTTTAGATGAGATTCATACAATTATTGGTGCTGGTGGGGCAGAAGGTGCAATGGATGCAGCAAATATTTTAAAACCATCTATG
Organism: uncultured Faecalimonas sp.; assembly: GCA_964623905.1. Classification (GTDB taxonomy): domain Bacteria; phylum Bacillota; class Clostridia; order Lachnospirales; family Lachnospiraceae; genus Faecalimonas. Next base: position 3,618 of record CAZUVY010000129.1, on the reverse strand, counting down.
GCGCGTGGTGAGATACAGCTGATCGGTGCAACAACATTAGTAGAATATAGAAAACGTATTGAAAAAGATGCTGCGCTGGAAAGAAGATTTCAGCCGATTACAGTAGAAGAACCAAGTCAGGAACTTTGTGAACAGATTTTAAAAGGAATTCAGTCAAAATATGAAGAACATCATCAAGTTAAGATAGAGGATGGGGCAATCAAGGCTGCGATTGAATTGTCTTCGCGTTATATCAATGAACGTCATTTACCAGATAAGGCGATTGATGTTTTAGATGAGGCCTGCTCAAAAGTAAATCTCAATGGATTCAAAGTCCCAGAAAGTTTAAGCAAATTAGAAGCTGCATATGTAGAAATGGGCATCGAAAAGGAAGAAAGAATCAAAGCGGGGGATTTTGCAGAGGCTTCCATGATCCAGCAGGAACAGGAGGCGATTGAGAAGAAAATCGAAAATTTAAAGAGACGTTTTGAGGCAAATCTGGAAAAACGCGAACTTACTGTGAATGAGGAAGAGATTGCGGCAGTTGTATCTTCGTGGACCAAGATTCCTGTTCAGAAACTGACAGAATCAGAAAATGCCAAATTGAAAAAATTAGAACAGACACTTCATAAGCGAGTGATCGGGCAGGAAGAAGCGGTAAGTGCAGTGGCAAGAGCTGTGAAAAGAGGGCGCGTTGGTTTAAAAAGTCCAAACAGACCAATTGGTTCGTTTCTGTTTTTAGGGCCGACAGGGGTAGGAAAAACAGAACTTTCAAAAGCGCTTGCAGAGGCTTTATTTGGAAATGAGGAGTCCATGATTCGAGTAGATATGTCTGAATATATGGAAAAACACAGCGTTTCTAAAATGATTGGTTCTCCTCCGGGATATGTAGGTCATGAAGATGGAGGACAGCTTAGTGAAAAAGTGCGGAGAAATCCGTATTCCGTTGTACTGTTTGATGAGATTGAAAAAGCACATCCAGACGTATTTAACATCTTGTTACAGGTATTGGATGATGGTCATATTACAGATTCTCAAGGAAGAAAAGTTGATTTCAAAAATACGGTAATTATCATGACTTCCAATGCGGGAGCAAAAGCAATTGTAGAACCTAAAAAACTGGGCTTTGCAGCGAAAGAAGATCCTGAGGGAGATTATAAGAAGATGAAATCTAATGTGATGGAAGAGGTGAAGCGTCTTTTCCGTCCGGAATTTCTCAATAGAATTGATGAGACAATCGTTTTCCATGCTTTGAATGAAGAACATATGAAGAAAATTGTAACACTAATGTGCCGTGAACTGGTCAATCGAGCAAAGACACAATTGGATATCAAATTGACGATTCGTGATTCTGTGAAGAAACATATTGTCGAAAAGGGCAGTGATGCAAAATATGGTGCGCGTCCACTGCGCCGTGCAATGCAGACTGAACTGGAAGATAAGATGGCAGAAGCTATATTGAACGGTGAGATTTCAAACGGCATGGAAGTAGAAGCTGGTGTTTCTAAAAAAGAAATTAAATTTTATCCAAAAACGTTAAACGACTAGTCAGAATTTTGGATTTATTATATACTTAAGCTATGATATTTTTCAAAAGAAAAATAAGAAGACACCCTTAGGAGGAAAGAAAAAATGACAGTTGTAAGTGAATTATTAAAAGTTGAAGAAGATGGTACACTTAGTTTTGGAGACTATACTCTTGCTTCAAAGACGAAATTAGACGAATTTGAATTCCAAGGAGATTTATATAAAGTTAAAACATTTAGTGAGATTACAAAGCTCGAAAAAAACGGGATGTTTGCTTATGAATCTGTTCCGGGAACAGCAGTAGAGCATTTCAAAGTTACGGAAGCAGGAGTTGCTTTCAAGGTTTATGGTGTTGAAGGAGCACAATTTACAGTTGGACTTGAAGAAAGCAGCTTATACGAAGTATTTGTAGATGGAATCAGCGCAGGTGAGATGACAACAAATTTGAGCGGAAAGCTTAGTGCAAGTGTTGAAATGAGTGATGATGCTGGTGTTGAAGTGAAGATTGTAAAAAAATAATAATCGAAAAGGCAATAGTGAATTTGAAAGAGGACTGAGATGCAGCCCTCTTTTAAAATTTGTGGGAAGGAAAAAAGGTATGGCAAAAGGAAAGAAAAGTGTATTTTTCTGCCAGAATTGTGGCCACGAAGAGAATAAATGGCTTGGACAATGTCCAATGTGTAAAGAGTGGAATTCATTTGTGGAAGAAGCCGTTGTTGTTACCAAAAGCAGTACCGTAAAACAGCTAAAAGAGACAGAAGTGGTTTCACTGAAACATGTAAAAACAGATCATGAGGAAAGGATCAAGACTTCAATAGAAGAACTGGATCGTGTGCTTGGCGGCGGAATTGTACCGGGATCTCTTATCTTGGTTGGTGGAGATCCGGGAATTGGAAAATCAACATTACTCTTACAGGTATGTCAAAAATTATGCGCTGCGAAAAAGCAGGTTTTATATATTTCGGGAGAAGAATCTTTAAAGCAGATCAAGTTGAGAGCAAATCGTATGGGTGAGTTTACTGAGGATTTATATCTGCTTTGTGAAACCAATCTGGAAATTATTAAAAATGTGATTCAGAAGCGAAAGCCGGATATGGTCGTGATCGATTCTATTCAGACAATGTACAGTGAGGAAGTTGGTTCGGCTCCGGGAAGTGTATCTCAAGTGAGAGAATCGACGAATGTTTTCCTGCAATTAGCAAAAGGGCTTGGAATATCTATCTTTATTGTTGGTCATGTGACAAAAGAAGGAACGGTAGCAGGTCCGAGAGTCCTGGAGCACATGGTGGATACTGTACTTTATTTTGAAGGAGACAGACATGCTTCGTATCGTATTTTGCGCGGAGTCAAAAATAGATTTGGTTCTACAAATGAAATTGGTGTGTTTGAAATGCGCCAGAGTGGTTTGGCAGAAGTGCAAAATGCATCTGAATTTATGTTGAGTGGAAGACCAGAAAATGCATCGGGGTCTGTTGTTGCTTGTTCTATGGAAGGAACCCGACCAATTTTACTGGAAATTCAGGCGCTGGTTTGTAATAGTAATTTTGGTCTGCCAAGAAGAACGGCTGCCGGGACAGATTATAATCGTGTGAATCTGTTGATGGCAGTTCTTGAAAAGCGTGCGGGTATGCATTTGTCGAATTCAGATGCCTATGTGAATATTGCCGGTGGGATTAAAATGAATGAACCGGCGATTGATCTTGGAATTGTGCTTGCGATTGTTTCAAGTTATAAAAACAGACCAGTTGATGAGAAAACCATTGTTTTTGGGGAAGTAGGATTAAGCGGTGAAGTAAGAGCCGTAAGCATGCCAGAGCAGAGAGTTGCTGAGGCAAAAAAACTAGGATTTGAAACCTGTATCATTCCTGCAGTTTCAATGGATATGGTGAGAGGGATACAAGGGATTAAGATTGTCGGCGTGAAAAATATAAGTGATGCGATTCAGCTGATTTAGAAGGGATAAAAGATCGGATTCAAGGATTCGATCTTTTATCTTTTTTGAGACAAGTCTATTGGAAAATGATATGTGCGAGGAGGGGGAGTGATTGTACAAATATTTGTACAAATTGTTTGAAAAAATTTCAAAAAAGGGTGTTGACACTTTGAAAAAGG
>CAZUVY010000128.1:0-5254 GCA_964623905.1 uncultured Faecalimonas sp. | reverse complement strand
AGAGTAGAAAACTGCGCCACAGCCTTGGCAGGCCATCGCGCAGCGATTTTGTTCAATTTCAGGTTGAAGAGGTCTTGGTTGCGGATTGTTGTAGTGGTGCAATTGAAGATGATTTGGTTTATATGGAAAAAGAAGTACATGAATATGAAATTAAAGAAAATAATCTCATTGCATTCATGTGTAAATGTCTAACAAATGATAAATTTGTGGATTATGGGTGTGATGTTTGTTATGGTTCATGTACGCTTACTCCAAATGGTGAAATATATCCATGTCATTTTTTTGTGAACCATAAAGAGTATAGATTGGCATATTATAAAGACAATGCTTTTGATTTTTCTAATTATGCAAATGTTTTGTGCATATTTGAAAAACTTCGCAATTTAAAAAATCCAAGATGTGTGGATTGTTGGGCAAAACCTGTATGCCATTATTGTCCGGCACAACTTTTAATGGAAGAGGAAGAGAGTATCAGAAATTCGTGTAATACAAGAAAACTCCAACAAGAAAAGGTGCTTTTAGAATGTATAAAAATCAATTCAGCTAGAACATAATTTTAATTGTGTTTAGCACATATATAGCTTATAATGCAAGGAGGTGAATTTTATGTTAGAGGAAATCTTAAAAGATGAATTGTCTATGGTGACAGTTGATAAAAGCAAATTTCCTAAATATTTAGCTGCTCCACGACCAGGGGTTGGTTGTAGAGGTTCATCTTGTTCTGGAACGTGTGGATAATTAATGGGAAATTGAAAAATGAGGAAAATAGGCAGTGTGGGTTTCTATGTCCATATTGCCTATTCTAATAATATATAAATCTGATTTATAGGAGGAAAGGAATGAAATTAGTATCTAAGAAAACAAAAAGTCTTCTTGTATGGACTTGTATCTTGTATGTGGTAGATTCGATCATAGTTTCCGCCCAAGTATATTATAATGCAAAAATTATTACATATGCAGAAAAAGGCAATCTAGAAAGTGTAGTGTGGCAAGTACTGGGATGCTGTATACTGCTTCTGATTGAATACCTGGTGCTGACATTAGCAACTACATCATGTATGGCATATTTGTCTCATGGCGAGAAAGATGTGAAAAACGATATCATGAAAAATATTTTATCTCGTCCACTTGAAAAGTTTCGAGGAGAAAGTGATGCCTTTTATCTTAATTTATTTTCCACAGATGTGGAATTGTATCGAGACGATTTTTTGAATAGTATACCATTTTTAGTAAATGCGGTAGCTACATTGATAGCTGCTTCAGTTATGCTCTTGAAATTACACCCGTTGTTTCTAATCGCAGCACTTGCTGCATCAATACTTCCATCAATTACAGTGAAGCCTTTTACTTCTATGATGCAAAAAAGTAAAAAAGCATATTCGAAAGCGGCAGAAGAATATACAAATGTAGTGAAGGAAAATATAGAAGCATATGAGACGATTCGGGTTAATTGCAGTGAGAGCGTTTTTTCGAAAAAGCATGAAGAAGCCAATGCTTCCAGACAGAAGACCTGGGCAAGATATTCCATGATCGGCAAGATGAGTTTTGAAACATTAATGAGTGTTGCAGGTTTTTCGGCGGTTGCATGTTTGGGTGTTGGAGGATACTTGGTTTCAAAGAAGATTGTGGAAGCGGGGATGTTACTTGCAGCGGTGAACTATTTTTCTATGCTTTCAAACCAATTTTCTAATATAAGTAGTTATGTTGTTTCAATTCAATCATCAAAACAAGTGATCCAAAAGTTAGAGGAACAGCGAAACGTAACCTGTGATATGGACAAAGCGGTGGATCTCAAACTGAAACCAGAAATTACATATGACAGAGTATCTTTTGCGTTCGATGAAAAAGAATTATTCCATGAATTTTCATATAACTTTGTTCAAAATGGTTGTTATGCGGTAGTTGGTGAAAGTGGCAGCGGGAAATCTACTTTAATAAAGCTTCTGTTGAAATATTACGAGCAATATACAGGAAATATATTTTTAGGTGGACAGAATATAAGAGAAATGACAGCAAAGGAATTATATCAATATGTAGGTGTTGTCGAACAGACACCTTATATATTTAATTCTTCCTTATATGATAATGTTACATTATTTAGTGGACATCCGAAAAAAGACTCAGAAGCATATAAAGAATTATTGAGACAGCTCAATTTGGAAGAACTTGCGGAAAGGGTAAAAGAGATACCATTGGGAGATTTTGGAGACCATATTTCAGGCGGAGAACGTCAGCGAATCAATATTGCAAGGATTATGTGTAAAAAGCCTTCCATCATACTTTTCGATGAGCCTACGACTGGTTTGGATCCAGAAAATAGAATACTGATCGAGCAATTTATTTTTCAGCGCAAAGACATCACACGAATCGTGATTACGCATAATTGGTCACAGGATTATTTGAATCAATTTGATGGTGTGGTAAAGATAGGAGAAAAGAAGGTTTGATTCCTTAAGAAACTGGTGGAGATCCGCCAGTTTCTTTGTTTTGCAGGAAATTTTCTTCTATATTCATAATCAGAAGACATCTTGCATATATTGTTAAAGTTAATACGTGGTCCGAACGGTAGGAGTGACAAGGATGCGAAAAAACAAGGTAACGATTGTGCTGGTAGGGTTGATTCTTAGTTTAAGTGGATATATTTTGATTCAGGGCGGTGCAAGGCTGGTGGAAAGCTGGAGGCTTGGCATGCATGAGAACCTGGCAGAAACGACGGAGAAGCTGTTTCTGCCGGGTATTTATTATGCTATAAATGAAACGGAAGAAGCAAACTGGCTGGAAGAGCAGATGCAGGTGTTCTTTCCTTTTAATGGGTATGTAGATGAGAAGGCAGAAGAAGTGATGGAGATTGAAGATTCGCTTACTTACGACATGATTCTGGAAATGCAGGCGAAGGATGAAGAGCGTCTGAGTGAGGATCTGGATGATCAGGCGCAGCAGGCCAGTCAGACTGCTGTGAAGAATACAGAGATATCCATGGAGAAATTAAGGGACTTTAATTATCTGATCAGCAAATTCTATACCGTAGACAGTACGACGATGATTTATGAGGAAGAACTGGATGTGGATACACTTCTTGCAAAGGATATGCATATCGATACCAGCTCCAGTGGACCAAAGGTTTTGATCTTTCATACGCATTCCCAGGAAATGTTTGCAGATTCTGTTTCGGGTGATCCGAGTACCAGCATTGTTGGGATAGGGGCGTATCTGGCGCAGAAGTTAAATGAAAAGGGAATTGAGACAATGCACCATGACGGGGTCTATGATTTGATCGATGGAACGCTGGATCGAAGCAAAGCATATGAACTTTCGGAAATTGGTGTCAGAGAGATTTTAAATCAATATCCAAGCATTGAGGTGGTGATTGATCTGCATCGGGATGGAGTCAGTGAAGATCTGCATCTGGTGACGGAAGTAGATGGAAAACAGACTGCAAAGATTATGTTTTTCAATGGGCTGAGCCGGACAAAGGCAAACGGAGATATTGCGTATCTGCAGAATCCTTATATTCAGGATAATCTTTCGTTTTCGCTGCAAATGCAGCTTGCCTCTGAGAGCATGTATCCGGGACTGGCGAGAAAAATCTATTTAAAAGGTTATCGATACAGCCTCCATATGATGCCAAAATCCCTTTTGATCGAGGCGGGAGCACAGACCAATACCGTGCAGGAGATGAAGAATGCGATGGATCTGCTTGCAAATATTCTGGAAAACGTTTTAATCGAATAAATGTTTGAAAGAAAATAAACTTTGTGATAGTATAGGAGAAGTATAAGGGGAAGTACGGACTGAAGCAGATTTACGTACTTATCCTCTTCATATGAACGGAAAAGAATGAAGCGAGGTTATGAGACGAATGGCGAAACGAAATACATATGATGCAGATAGTATTGCCGTATTGGAAGGATTAGAAGCGGTCCGTATGAGACCGGGGATGTATATCGGCAGTGTTTCAACAAAAGGGTTGAACCATCTGATATACGAGATTGTGGACAATTCGGTAGACGAACATTTGGCAGGACACTGTGATCTGATTCACGTGTATCTGGAAAAAGATGGTTCTGCAACCGTAATCGATAATGGACGAGGTGTTCCGGTTGGAATGCATCAAAAAGGAATTCCGGCTGCACGTGTAGTTTATACGACACTTCATGCAGGTGGAAAGTTTGATGATTCGTCTTATAAGACAAGCGGCGGTCTTCACGGGGTAGGTTCTTCGGTTGTAAATGCACTGTCAACCTACATGGATGTCAAGATCAGCCGTGAAGGGGCGATTCATCACGATCGATATGAAAGAGGGATTCCCGTTGTGGATCTGGTAGATGGCTTACTTCCAACGATTGGCAAGACAAAAAAGACGGGTACGGAAGTTAATTTCTTGCCAGATGATACGATTTTTGAAAAGACAAAGTTTAAAGCAGAAGAGATTAAGAGCCGTCTCCATGAGACAGCATACTTAAATCCAGCGCTTACGATCGTGTTCGAAGACAGACGCGGCGCAGAGGTGGAACATATCGAGTATCACGAAGAAGATGGAATCTTAGGTTTCATTCGTGATCTGAATCAAAAGGACGAGGCGATTCATGAGCCAATCTATTTCAAAGGTGTTTCGGAAGGAATCGAAGTAGAAGTGGTTCTTCAATATGTAAATGAGTTCCATGAAAATGTACTTGGATTCTGTAACAACATTTTCAATGCAGAGGGTGGTACTCACCTGACGGGATTTAAAACGACCTTTACTACGGTTATGAACCAATATGCCAGAGAGATCGGTATCTTAAAGGAAAAGGATGCTAATTTTACAGGTGCAGATATCCGTAACGGAATGACAGCGATCGTTTCTATCAAGCATCCGGATCCAAGATTTGAAGGACAGACCAAGACGAAACTGGACAATCCAGATGCTGCAAAAGCTACTGGAAAGGTGACAGGGGATGAGATTGTCCGTTATTTTGACCGTAATTTAGAGACATTAAAGAAAGTGCTTAGCTGTGCAGAAAAGGCTGCGAAGATTCGTAAGACAGAAGAAAAGGCAAAGACCAATCTTCTTACAAAGCAGAAATATTCGTTTGACAGCAATGGTAAGCTGGCAAACTGTGAAAGCAAAGACCCAAGCAAATGCGAGATTTTTATCGTGGAAGGGGATTCAGCCGGTGGTTCTGCAAAGACAGCGCGCAATCGTATGTATCAGGCGATCTTGCCGATCCGTGGTAAGATTCTGAACGTAGAAAAAGCAAGTATTTACAAAGTG
>CAZUVY010000127.1:0-5289 GCA_964623905.1 uncultured Faecalimonas sp. | reverse complement strand
GTAAATCAATACCTGCGACCACTTTTCCTAATATTCAACTGTCAAACTCCCGGATTTGTCAAAAATATTGGAGTTTTGCTATACATTCTTTGATTGCGAGAGAACAGTTCAGAATATGGTCAAAAAATGCTGTTAAAGGTCAAAAGATTGAAAGAAATATCTGATAATATATAATGGAATTAATAAATGATGATTCGCGAATGCATCAAAATGAGATGAAAAAGGAGGTTAGAAGGGACAGCCATGGAAAAGATGACAAAAAATGTTTATGTATTTTAGTTTGTCTATCTGTTTTATTCAATTTTTTTTGCGTGGAAATAGAAGCTTATCAATTTACTGGATATGTAATGAGTAATCCAAGTAATGTAAAATATCTTATCAGTACAACAGTGGGAGGGTATTCGGCAGATACAGTAAATTATATCCAACAATGGGAAAACAAGTGTAGTGAAATTGGTATATCAGTTGTTGATTCTGGTGAAAATATCTATTTCTATGGAGATTTAGATGTACAAAGAGGTGCCTACGCTGTTACCAAAATTTCTAGAGATAATTACGCTGTAATAACATATTATCAAGAGATTACTACACTTAATGCTACTCAAAGACGTGAAACTATTGTTCATGAAGTGGGACATGCTTTAGGCTTGAATCATTGTGAAGCATCTAAAGAATCTGTCGCTGTCATGCGTGCAGAGGATTTTAATAACAAGCCATATCCATTATCAGACGATATTTCCGGTATCAAGGCTCTTTATTAGGAGGTGTTTTATGCGTAAAAGATGTACTTTTTTGGTCTTGATTTTAATCTTAATTTTAACTGGATGTCAAGAAGAAGTTAATCATTATGGGATTGAAGCAAAAACTCCAAGTTTTGATACGCTACAAGAAATGGAAGATTATTGTTCTATTATTGTTCGCGTAACACGAATGGATCAAGAAACCCCTATAATCAAAGAATCTCGTGGAGAGATGGTTTCAGGATATACTTTTTCTGAAGTGAGAATCGAAGAAATTTTTAAAGATTCCTCAAATACATTAGAAGTGGGAAACACAATTAGAATCTTAGAAAATGAAATTTTTTATGAATCTGAAAATTCAATTTACCATGTCGCTGGATATAATATGATGGAAGAAGGAAAAGAATATCTTTTATTTTTAACCAATCATATTTACACAGATAATAATCCATATTATGTTGCCGCTGGAATAAATTACGGTACCGTTTCTCTTGAAGATGATAATAGAAGTACCGTTTATTTAACCAGAGAGGGAAGTAATATTAATGATTTTTCTGCGATGCAACCTATATGGGAGGAAGCATTAGAGAAATATGCAAACAAATAATTTAAAATATGATATTATCACACATGAGTCTGTTGTATCATGTTCGTATTGGCTGCTCGAAATAAATAATCAGATTTGGCATACTCTTACTTATGATGTCATATAGTGTTAACAATCGATGAATTTGGAGCGTTACCAATGAAGCGGTTTTTAGCGTTTTTATTATGTTTCATGCTATCTGTACAACCGGTTCTGGCCGAAGAGAATACAGAGGAAAGCGTAGTTAAGACCACGGAGGAAAGTACTGACGCAGCGGGAGAAGAAAATACCGCTTCGTTAGAAATATCAGCTCCGTCAGCACTTTTGATGGAAGTGTCTACAGGTCAGGTGATCTATGAAAAAGATGCAGATACCAAAAGAGCACCAGCCAGTGTGACCAAGATCATGACAATGCTTTTGATTTTTGATGCATTGGCAGAAGGTAAGATCAAGCTGGAAGATGAAGTGACGACTTCTGAGTATGCTGCGTCCATGGGAGGTTCACAGGTCTATCTGGAAGCAGGAGAAGTACAGACGGTGGATACATTATTAAAATGTATTTCAGTTGCAAGTGCGAATGATGCATGTGTGACTATGGCAGAATACATATGCGGAAATGAAGAGGAGTTTGTGAATCAGATGAACCAGCGTGCAGAAGCGCTTGGAATGACAAACACACATTTTGAAAATTGCAATGGTTTGGATGCAGAAGGCCATCTTACAACGGCAAGAGATATTGCACTGATGTCGCGTGAACTTATTACGAAATATCCGCAGATTGGAGACTATTGTATGATCTGGCAGGAAAATATCACGCATACAACGCGGAAAGGAACGTCTGAATTTGGACTTTCCAATACCAATAAGCTGGTTCGCCATTATGAGTATGCCACAGGTCTCAAAACTGGTTCGACCAGTCAGGCAAAATTCTGTATCTCGGCAACGGGAGAGAAAGATGGCAAGGAAATGATTGCTGTAATCATGGCAGCAGATGACAGCAAGAAGCGAAATGCAGACGCAGTAACACTTTTGAATTACGGTTTCGGAAAATGCAATATATATAATGAAGAAACCGTTCCTCAAGTGGAAGTTGTTTCCGTGGAAAGAGGAATTGAAAAAAGCGTAGAAGCCGAGCAGGCAATGCCGTTTTCTTATGTGGATATCACGGGAGCCAACTTGAATTCCATTGAAAGAAAAGTGGAGCTGGAAAAAGAATTGACAGCACCGATTAAGGCTGGGCAGAAAATAGGTGAAGCAAAATACTATCTGAATGGAAAAGAGATAGGAAGCATAGAAATGGTTGCAAAAGATGATGTGGCAGCAATGGATTATAAAACAGCACTTTTGGATGTATTGGAGAATTATTTCGAACTGTAAAGCTTGTTTTCAAAACGGGATGGAAGCAATTCCATCTCTTTTTTGTGCTTTTTGACGCCACTAATCTATTGTGTTAACAATGGATAACGAAAAATTCTGTATACTACTATGAAAGTGTTCAGAATATGGTGTATATTCCAGTAGAACAGTATGCCAGTTCCGAAGGAACTGCACGCCGTTCCGTTTCAAACTGCACGAGTGCAGCTAATGCTTTATTTTAAGAGTTTCTCATGTCGCGACCATTGCATTCAAGGCGGTACGCCTTAGCTGTCATTCTACTGAGGCATGCATCCGCATAGGTATTATCTTTGAATAAATCCCACCATTTGATAACTGGAAGTTGGGATACGATCATAGTGGCTTTCTTACAATCCCTTGTTTCTATGATTTCAAAGAGGTCTCGACATTTATCCATGTCTAGCTCCATAAGACCAAAATCATCGATTACAAGAAGGTCATAGGAAGCCATCTGGTTAACATAATCATAGGTATGTCCTGTCAGACGAGCTTTCTCACTTTCTTGAAGAAGAGTACTGGTTCTGATGTATTTGACCGTTTTGTGTTGATGAAGAGCTGTAACGCATAATGCGTTTGCTATATATGTCTTACCTGTTCCAGCACTACCCGTAATTAATAGATTCTTAGGTTCATCAATCCATGTACATTTTTGCAGAGGTTCAATTGTATGGGTATCTAACATACGGTCTGGTTCATATATTGCTTCATCAAAATCTGCCGTTGGATATTTCAACGTAGCTTTTTTAAGCAGCTTATTGAATTTCGTGGTCTGTCGTTGATCCTATTCATAATTAATGATGTCCGAAATACGTGTATGGAAATCTTCCAGTGCTGCATTAGGATTGAGAAACTGTTTTTCCAATGCCTCAGACATATGAGATAGTCTTAGTTTAAATAATCTGTCTAACAGCAGATTTTCTTCTGCAGTTAGTTTTTCATTGTGGAAGGGTTTTGACACTATGTAACAATCCTGCGCATGAATTGTATGCTTGTTCTTCGTGTCTTGACGTTTTTAGAATTCTGTCAATGCATTCAGCCATGTTTGGACCGAATACAGAAGCCCAGCGTCTATAATAAGCACCGTCTTTTTCATTAACTTCTTTGTAGTAAAGGTGTTCAGGTCTCATATGACTGTCCTCAGTAATGTATTTAGGAAAGTCTTTATACGACCTTTTATGCTTACAGATCAATCGATTATATTGATCGCAGATGCGAATCTCTGATGCAGTTGCCTTAACAATTGCAGACTTTCTGCAATGAGTATAAACTACAGAATAGTAGTGGTTATCATACTCGATGTGGTAGTTATCAGGGATTCTCGTGACAGTTTTGTAATCGCATACCATGAAATTTCCGCCTGGCAGTGGTTTTAAACATGGTTTGTCGTACTTCGTAAACATGTCATTTCTCGAATAATTCTTATTCTGGAGATGTCGGGCATTGAGAACCGCTACTATTTTTTGTATATCAGTATTCAATGCTTCTAAGGAAGTGTATATTTTCTCCTTTAACTTCTCAATAAGATGTGTTTCAAGATACCTTACATGATTCTCCACCGTAGGTTTTCCTTTCGGTTTCCTAGGTGGTGTTGGAAGTACAATCGTGTCATAAAACTCTTCCAAGTCAGAAAAGGCTGATTGTAAGATCAATTCGTCTTTCGTGTGCTTGATTACGGCCGTCTTTAAGTTATCAGGAACTAAGTACTTAGGAATGCCTCCATAAAAACGAAGGGCATTTACAGTTCCTTGAATGAAGCTTGGTAACTTTTCGTCCATAAATGCTTCTGCATATATGAGACTGCTAAGTCCAAGCGTTGTAACGAAAAGATGTATCTTTTGAATTTCACCTGTTTGTGGGTCTGTTAGAAGTTCTGGCTGATCCCCGACCCAATCAATGAACATCTTTTCGCCAGGAATACGTTCGACTGCCATTTTGGTGTCACGTTTTCCATAATTCTTTTCTACAAAACGATTATAAAGTTCGTAGAATTGAGATTGTTCATAACCCTCTGGGTTATTTTCTTTGTATTCAAGCCAACAAAATGCAACATTCACTTTGCTGCCTTTGGTATGAATACGATCATAATAAGTTTGGAAATCTGGCAAGGGAATGTTTTTCCTCTGAAGATTTTCAGGAGGATAAAACATCATTTCCACCTGAGCAGGTTCCAATGTTTTTAGTTGCTCCAGCGTAAACCCTGAAGCATTGAAGCGTTTGAGAATGAGCTGAACGGTGCCAGAACCGATATGATATCGGCTTTGAATAACCTTTAGAGCACATTCATTCTGGCGCATTTGAATTACGCCAATAATAGTGTTGTAGTCTTGCATGATACACATGCCTCCTTTCGTAGTTTGTATTTTCTTGACTATGAAAAAACTATAACACATTTAAATATATAAGCAGTTTGAAGCGGAATGACGTGCAGTTCGACCGGAAAGTAAGATGCAGTTACAATCGGAATCGGCGTGCAGTTTTACCGGAATTTGCAGAATATGGTCAAAAAATGCAGTTAAAGGTCAGAATATTGCTTAAAAAAACTGATGATATATAATTAATATATAAAAT
>CAZUVY010000126.1:0-5484 GCA_964623905.1 uncultured Faecalimonas sp. | reverse complement strand
CTTCGATTCCGTTTGAAAGACGAACTCTGGCGATCTTTCTAAGAGCTGAGTTAGGTTTTTTAGGTGTAGCTGTCTTAACTGCTGTACAAACACCTCTTTTTTGTGGTGCAGAAGCATCAGTAGCTTTCTTTCTTAAAGAGTTGAATCCTTTTTGAAGAGCTGGAGCTGTTGATTTCTTTACAGAAGTTTGACGTCCCTTTCTTACTAACTGGTTAAATGTTGGCATTACTTTCACCTCCTATGAATTCTGTTGGTTGCTTGATTGAACTATTTCTAGTTTTTTTTGCGCGCAAAATATGCTGTGCATACCTACGCACCTTTCATATAGTATTATGATTTTCCCAAAAAGTCAAGGGTTGTTTTTTAAAAAATGCACTTTTTTACAAGAATGCGCACCAAATCGGCAAGGTGATCAGCGACAAAAGTGTTGTCACAAATATCATACCAGTTGCATACTCTTCATCCCCGCCATACTTTGCTGACAAAAGAGCTGTCGTGATCGGTGCCGGCATACCTGCCATGATCACGGTAATTCCACGAAGCTGTGCATCAATTGGTAAAAATGCTGTCAACCCATAGATTACAAGCGGCATAAGGATCAGACGCACAAATGTATAAAACCACATCGTTTTATCGATCAGACCTTTTGGATCTATTTCCGCAAGCAGCATTCCCACCAGCATCATACTCAGAGGCATATTGCAGTTGCTCAGCCCTGCAATTGTATTTTTCAAAAATGTTGGAAGACCGATGCCTCCGATCATAATGATCGCCCCAACATAAATCGCAACAATACATGGATGCGTTATGATTTTTTTAAGCAGGCCGCTCTTTTTATTTTCGGCAGCACTTTCTTCTCCCCTTAGAAATACGGTCACACCATAACTCCACATAACAACTCGCACCGGCAGCATAAAAAGTGATGCATACAAAAGTCCGCTGGAGCCATATATTCCCTCTATGATAGGGTTTCCCAGAAAACCACCATTTGATACAATCGTTCCGTATTTTAATGGTTTTTGTTTTTCTAATGAGTTTCTTCTATATAATAGGATACTAAACAAAACACTGACCGCATTGTATCCAATCGATAAAAGCAGGATGACGCTGCAGGATATCAGCAAGTCCCAATCCCATTCTCTCAAAAACGAATTCAAGACATTAAATGGAAGCGTAACAAAGAGACAGAGGTCGATCATATTTTTTCGACCTTCTGTCCCTACAATGCCCTTTTTTCGTATCAAGAAACCAATTGCGACAAGCAGAAACATCATCATCTGCATGTTCAGCATGTTCTGAACAATCATTTTATAAGCCTAACACGTCCGCGATGGCTCCCATTTCTTCTAATGCTACATCAATGAGGTCATCTAAGCTTAATTTTGTAAATTCGATTGATTCCATATAATCGCGGTTAGCCCCTGCTGCGAATCTCGATTCGTTAAAACGTTTCATGACTGACTTATGTTTTACACTTGCAATCTTCTTATCTGGATAAATCTGTGCTACTGCTTTTACAAATCCACTCATTGGATCTGCTGCAAGAACTGCATACTGTAATGGTGTCTTTGCTTTTACACCACATTTTGGATTGTGTGCACAAATTGCATCATGAAGTACCTTATCATCCACACCCTCTTTTTTCAGAATTTCTACTGATGTAGGACCATGTACTTCCGGATGATTTTTCCAATCACATTGTTCTTCATCTAAATCATGAAGGAGACCAACGATTCCCCAGTATTCTACTTGGTCTGGAGCAAGTCTTTTAGCAAGCCCTTTCATAATTACTTCTACTGCATAAGAATGTTGGATATAAGCCTCACCCTTCATGTATTTCATTAAAATATCATGTGCCTGTTCTCTTGTAATGCTCATTCTTTCTATCCTCCGTTATATATTTGTCATTCATTTTATTACAATTCTTTTCTGATGTAAAGCGATTACCAGACCATTTTCATTCTCCGCACTTTCTTGACTTTACACATTCCAAGTCATATAATACCTTTCGGAATATTACTTTATGAGGAGATCACTACTATGGAAATTACATATCAAACCTTTCTGATCGTATGTCCTTTCTTGTTTTTGGCAGGACTGATCGACGCAATCGGTGGTGGAGGCGGCCTTATTTCTCTTCCCGCATACTTAATCGCAGGACTCCCGCCACATGCAGCCGTTGCAACTAATAAAATGTCTTCTACCTGTGGAACTACACTTGCAACTTTTCGTTTTATCAAAAATGGACTTGTAAATCTTAAGCTGGCGATTCCATCTATAATCGCAGCCATTCTCGGTTCTTCCATCGGTGCAAACATATCGCTGTCTGTAAGCGAAGACATCATGCTTTACATCATGGTCGCGATTTTGCCAGTCTGTGCTTTTCTGGTCTTAAACAAGAAACTTTTTCACGATGGCGAAAGTGATACTGTCATTCTTAATAAGAAAACATATCTCACTGCAACTATTTCTGCTTTTATTATTGGAATGTATGATGGCTTCTATGGTCCAGGTACCGGAACTTTTCTGATCATTGCTTTTACAATTTTTGCAAAGCTCAGTATCAAATCAGCAAATGCCCAGGCAAAAGTCATTAACCTGACATCAAACATTACTTCTCTTATCATTTTTTTATTAAACGGGGAAGTGGTGATTCCTATTGGACTTGCTGCAGCCGTATGCAACATGATCGGCGGATATATCGGTGCCGGACTTGTCATGAGAAATGGTGCTAAGATTGTAAAACCGAGCATTCTGTTTGTGCTTCTCTTATTGGCACTCAAAGTATTCGGCGTATACTAAATTTCATAAAATACATTTTCTATAAAAAATGGGCCATGTTTTTCACATGACCCATTTTATCTTATTCTTCAATTGTAATTTCTTCTACTTCTTCGTCATCAATAATCATTGGTTCTGACATGTTCTTATCTGTGTTAAGTTTTACGTCACGGTATTCTCTCATACCAGTACCAACTGGGATAAGTTTACCGATGATTACGTTTTCTTTCAGACCGATAAGTGGGTCAACTTTACCTTTGATTGCTGCTTCTGTAAGAACTTTTGTTGTTTCCTGGAAGGAAGCTGCTGACAAGAATGAATTTGTAGCAAGAGAAGCTTTTGTGATACCGAGCATTACTGGTTCACCAACTGCTGGTTCTTTTCCTTCTGCTACCATTTGTTTGTTTACATCTTCGAATTCAAGAGTATCTACCATTGTTCCTGGTAAGAATTCTGTGTCACCATTTTCTTCAACGCGAATCTTCTTAAGCATCTGACGAACGATAACTTCGATATGCTTATCGTTGATTTCTACACCCTGGAGACGGTATACACGTTGTACTTCGTGAATCATGTAATCTTGTACTGCACGTAAACCTTTGATCTTAAGGATATCATGTGGGTTTACGCTACCTTCTGTAAGTTCATCACCTGCTTCTAACACTGCACCATCTTGAATCTTGATTCTTGATCCGTATGGGATTAAGTATGCTTTTGATTCACCAGTTTCACTGTTAGATACGATGATTTCACGTTTCTTCTTAGTATCGTTGATTGTTGCTACGCCGCCGAACTCTGTGATGATAGCAAGTCCTTTTGGTTTTCTTGCTTCGAAAAGTTCTTCGACACGAGGAAGACCCTGTGTGATATCCCCACCGGCTACACCACCAGTATGGAATGTTCTCATTGTAAGCTGTGTACCAGGTTCACCGATTGACTGAGCTGCGATAATACCAACAGCTTCACCAACTTGTACTGGTTCACCAGTAGCCATGTTTGCACCGTAACATTTTGCACAAACACCGATGTGTGACTTACATGTAAGAATTGTACGGATCTTAACTTCTGTAATTGGACCACCATCTTTGCCCACACCATATTTCATGATGTTTTCAGCACGTTTTGGTGTTACCATGTGGTTTGCTTTTACGATGACATTGCCATCTTTATCGTAAATAGTTTCACATACATAACGTCCTGTGATACGTTCTTGTAAGCTTTCGATTTCTTCATTTCCATCCTTGAATGCTCTGACATACATACCTGGAATTTCAGCACCTTTTTCCACACAGTCAACTTCACGAATACTTAATTCTTGTGAAACGTCTACGAGACGTCTTGTAAGGTATCCAGAGTCGGCTGTACGAAGAGCTGTATCGGAAAGACCTTTACGAGCTCCATGGGCAGACATGAAGTATTCGAGTACGTCAAGACCTTCACGGAAGTTTGACTTGATAGGCAACTCGATTGTACGACCTGTTGTATCGGCCATAAGTCCACGCATACCTGCAAGCTGTTTGATCTGTTTATCAGAACCACGGGCACCAGAGTCAGCCATCATGAAGATGTTGTTGTACTTATCAAGTCCGTTTAACAGAGCTTTTGTAAGCGCATCATCTGTATTCTTCCATGTTTCTACAACTTCTTTATAACGTTCTTCTTCTGTAATCAAACCACGTTTGAAGTTACGTGTGATACGGTCTACTGTATCTTGAGCGTCTTTGATCATCTGTGGTTTCTGTGGTGGCACTGTCATTTCGGAAATAGATACTGTCATCGCAGCTCTTGTAGAATACTTGTATCCAGTAGCTTTGATTCTGTCTAATACTTCCGCAGTTACAGTTGCTCCATGAGTATTGATTACTCTCTGAAGGATTTGTTTGTTTTGTTTTTTACCTACAAGGAAATCTACTTCTAAGAGCAATTCATTTCCTGGGATGCTTCTGTCAACAAAACCTAAATCCTGAGGAATGATTTCATTGAATAAGAAACGTCCTAGTGTAGATTCTACATTTCCTGTTTTTACTTCGCCATTTGCAAGTGTCTTTGTAACACGTACTTTAATGCGAGAGTGTAATGTGATTACACCATTTTCATAAGCTAAGATTGCTTCATTTAAGCTCTGGAAGAACTTACCTTCTCCCTTAACTCCTGGTCTTTCTTGTGTCAGATAGTAAATACCAAGAACCATATCCTGTGAAGGAACGGCTACAGGACCACCATCTGAAGGTTTCAGCAAGTTGTTTGGAGAAAGGAGTAAGAAACGACATTCAGCCTGTGCTTCTACTGAAAGTGGAAGGTGAACAGCCATCTGGTCACCGTCAAAGTCGGCGTTGAACGCTGTACATACAAGTGGATGAAGTTTAATAGCCTTACCTTCTACAAGAATTGGTTCAAATGCCTGAATACCAAGTCTGTGAAGTGTAGGGGCACGGTTTAACATAACTGGATGTTCTTTAATTACTTCTTCCAATACATCCCATACTTCTGGTTGAAGTCTTTCTACCATCTTCTTAGCATTTTTGATATTGTGAGCTGTACCATTTGATACTAACTCTTTCATAACGAATGGCTTGAATAATTCGATTGCCATTTCTTTTGGAAGACCACATTGATAAAGTTTCAATTCTGGTCCTACTACGATTACAGAACGTCCTGAGTAGTCAACACGTTTACCAAGTAAGTTCTGACGGAAACGTCCTG
>CAZUVY010000125.1:0-5549 GCA_964623905.1 uncultured Faecalimonas sp. | reverse complement strand
GGTCCTCTTAGAGGGTCAGATACAGAAAACACTATGTTATGACCCCAGCATCATAACATTTTTATCTACTGCAAGAGTAATTGGAATTTTGTTGGTTGTTTTAGGACACAGCTATCCATTTGACGTAGCGATTCCAGAGTTTGCAGATAAATTAAGGACATTTATCTATTATTTTCATATGCCATTATTTATTTGTATCGGAGGTTATTTGGCATATAGCCCAGAGAGGCAGGATGGAAGGAAATATATTCTAAAAAGGGCAAAACGTCTTTTGATTCCATATGTTACATTGTCATTGGCTGCCTTCATACCAAAGTGTATGATTCAGCAATTTTTAAATGATGATGTGACATTCAGTTTTGGATATTTGATCCGAACAGAACTTGTGCCGCGTGAAAATGTTTGGGGACATTTCTGGTATATTCCGGTGATTTTCGTTTTTGGATGTCTGGGAGTGGTATTCAATTGTTTGTTTCAAAAAAATAAGAAGTTTGTTTATATTGTATTGGGCGGTTCGCTGATTTTATTACTGATGCCAGTACAATTCACAAGTTGGTTTGCGTTGCAGGATATGAAAAATAATCTGTTCTACTATGTGTTTGGCATGGCGTTGGCTACAATGATTAGTGCGAAGAAACTATTTTGCAATAAAGCTTGGATACTTGCTCTGCCAGCAGCAATCTTTTTATCTAGCGTTACGAATAATGCAATGGCGGTGGTAGTGGTTGCCTGTCTGATGGTAGGATTTGTTTTCTTTATCGGAAATGTTTGGGATGCAGGAAATACCAACATCGGAAAAATAATAGAGCGTTACAGTTATACAATATACCTTTTATCATGGCCGACACAGGCTGTGGTCGAAGTGGTATTTAACAAAGTGCTTCAGTTACCTGTTACAGTAACGATGTGCAGCATGTTTTTTAGTGGAATATTGATTCCATTGCTGACAGTAGTTGTACTACAGACAATTGGAAAGAAGATAAATATAAAATGGTTAAAAATAATTTGTGGGATTTGATGTGGAGTGACTACCATGCAAATCCCAATCGACATTTATCGACAAAATTCGACAAAAGATAGGAACGATTCTCAAATTTGATATATTTGCGGTAATTTTTTTACAGCTATCTGGAGTAATCCGTAAAAAAGAATTGACTTATAGCCTTGATGAGACTATAATAAAGATACATATCAGGGACATTTCTTAACCGTTCGGTTGCTAATCCCCATATGAATAATCGAATAACTGTGGCGGAGGCACCGAAAGGAAAGGGAGTACCGTGCAAACTCTGCCCTGCCATATTAGAAAGGAGCAGCTAAGTATTGCACAGAAGAAGTAAACGCCAAATAGCGAGTACCTATAAAATTTAAGAGCTGCCTTTCGGCAGCCCTGGTTATCAGTTCTTTCTGATTCCTTCCGGTAAGTTTGGAGACCATGGTAACAGGTCTTCCAGGAAGGAACGATTGGTATCATCCATATGAGTATGTTGAATATATGTAATAAATGTGTCAGTAGAAAACTGATTGATAAATATGCAATTCATTTTCTCGAAGACACGAATGGTGAAGATATTGACTGGGTATTACAGTTGTTTTCCTATGTACGAACCATCTGTCTGCTGAACTGGGATGTATATGCTTACACTCAGCATAAAACAGAGTCACGCAGCACAAGCAAAGATGCTCCGAATGATTTGGTAGAGATTATTGAACGTTGGAGTAATCTGTTGAAACAAGGACAGGTTCCACATGCGAGAGCTGTGGCCGGACTCGTTGCATTCGAGTATGGTATTTGCATGGGAAATAACCAGTATCTTTCAAAAGAGAAGCGTAAGGTAATGTGTGCCCACGAATATCTTCTGAAATATGGATTAGATAAGAAAACAAGACTAATAAAGAGTTTTTACAATAAATTTGGCTATACGCTAACCTGTTTTGCAATCCGCTTTTATCTGTGGACACGCAGGCTATGGTAGAAGGTGTATGGTTTATAATTAAGGAGACATTACAATGAAACCAATCTACAGAGATTATGTGGTGTTCTTAAAAAGTTTTGTACATGATACAAGACCGGAAATCAGTGGAGAGATTGATTATCCTGCATTGATAAATCTAGCTAAGATTAATTCCACAGAAGGAATTGTCAATTATATTTTCATGAAGAATCTGGATTTGCTGGTTCCGGAATATCGAGGTTATATAAAAAAGCAGTGCCTCAGTGAGATTGCAGTGTATTCTCGAAAAGCAGAACTGATGAAGGTGTTGGTGAACAAGTTGGATGAGCAGGGAATTGATCATCTTTTGTTCAAGGGATTTGTCGTAAGAGAGTATTTTACAATACCGGAATTGCGTACGTTTGGTGATATTGATTTTGTTATCCGCAAGGAAGACAGGGAAAAATGTGACAAGCTAATGAAAGAGCTTGGCTATGAGCCACATGACAACTGGGAACCTGTTTATTCTTATTTAAAAGGAACGGAATATTACGAAATTCATACAGATGTTATGGAAATTGATGTTTCCGATAAGGCAGATTATAAAGATTACTACAGTCACATCTGGGAACATGTTGTTCCTAGCACGCTGACAGGAAAGAAGCATTCTTATGAATTTACACCAGAGTTTCATTTCCTCTATATGCTGACACACATTGCAAAGCATATCAGTAGTTCTGGTGCGGGAATCAGAATGTATCTGGATATCGCATTTTTTATAAAGCGTTTTGGGAATACCATCGATTGGAAATGGATTTCAAGGGAACTTAAAAAATTGCAGTTCCAGGATTTTGCCAATATTGTGTTGACAGCAGTAGAACAGTGGTTTGGAGTTAAGAGTCCACTGTCATTGAAGAAAATTTCCGATGTAACGATGGAAGATTTCCTGAATTTCACAATTGAAGGTGGAGTGTATGGAAAAGTTGGGCGTGACAGAAATGTTGTATTCTTAAAACAGCAGAATCGTAACGAAGAAAAGATATCTAAATTTAGAACGTTATTGTTCCATATCTTTCCACCGGTATCGAGTCTTAAGTTTCGATACAGTTACCTGCAGAAATGTCCTTGGCTTCTTCCAGTTGCATGGGTACACAGAGTGCTGGGAAACCGTGATTCCTGGAAGCGTTATGCGCATCATGCGAAAGGAATTGTGACTGCAGATACAGATGAGGCTGTGAGATTGAAGAAGATGTATAAGGAAATTGGATTATAGGGAGAAAAAAGAATGAAGAATAAAACAATTTTAGTAACAGGTGCTGCCGGTTTTATCGGCTCGAACTTAGTATTGGAGTTATTAAATACAGTTGAATGTGTTCATATTATTGGTTTTGACAATATGAACGATTACTATGATGTGTCTATCAAAGAATATCGTTTGGAACAGATTGAAAATCTGGCAGCCGAAAAGACGGATTCCACATGGAGTTTCATCAAAGGAAACCTTGCGGATAAGGCGCTGATTGATGACATTTTCCATACATATAAGCCAGATATTGTAGTGAATCTGGCCGCACAGGCAGGAGTTCGTTATAGTATTTCCAATCCCGATGCATATATTGAAGCAAACCTGATCGGTTTTTATAACATTCTGGAAGCTTGCCGTCATTCTTATGATAATAATGAGAAAGGTATTGAACATTTGGTTTATGCTTCTAGTTCTTCTGTGTATGGATCGAATAAGAAGGTTCCATATTCTACAGATGATAAAGTGGACAACCCCGTTTCACTTTATGCGGCAACGAAAAAGAGTAATGAACTGATGGCTCACGCTTATTCTAAATTATATAATATTCCATCCACTGGATTACGTTTCTTTACAGTGTATGGTCCGGCAGGACGCCCGGATATGGCTTACTTTGGGTTTACAAATAAGCTGTTAAAAGGCGAAAAGATTCAGATTTTCAACTATGGAAATTGCAAGAGAGATTTCACATACGTAGATGATATCGTAGAAGGTGTAAAACGTGTAATGCAGAGACCACCGGCATGTCAGATTGGTGAAGATGGACTTCCGGTTCCACCATATGCTGTGTATAATATCGGAAATAGTGCTCCGGAAAATCTGCTTGACTTTGTAGACATTCTTCAGCAGGAATTAATCCGTGCGGGAGTTCTTCCGGAAGATTATGATTTCGAGGCACATAAGGAACTGGTTCCGATGCAGGCAGGGGACGTTCCAGTAACTTATGCGGATACAAGTGACCTGGAACGAGATTTTGGGTTCAAACCGTCTACGAGTCTGAGAGATGGACTTCGCAAATTTGCGGAGTGGTATAGAGAGTTTTATATGAAATAAAAGGAGATCTACTATTATGTCTAATTATAAAATTGCCGTTGCCGGTACAGGCTATGTTGGCTTGTCTATTGCAACTTTACTTGCACAGCACAACCAGGTTGTAGCTGTGGATATTGTTCCGGAAAAGGTGGGGTTGATTAATAACAAAAAATCTCCGATTCAGGATGATTACATTGAAAAATATTTAGCTGAAAAAGAGTTGAATCTTGTAGCTACACTTGATGCAAAAGAGGCATATTCAGATGCTGATTTCGTAGTGATTGCAGCACCGACAAACTATGACAGTAAGAAAAATTTCTTTGATACTTCTGCAGTAGAGTCTGTCATCAGAATGGTAATGGAATACAATCCGGACGCAATAATGGTTATTAAGTCAACAATTCCAGTAGGTTATACAGAAAGCATCCGTGAAAAAACTGGAAGCAAAAACATTATTTTCAGTCCGGAATTCTTAAGAGAATCTAAGGCCCTCTATGATAATCTGTATCCTTCAAGAATTATCGTGGGAACAGATTTAAGTGATGAACATTTGGTGGAAGCTGCTCACGTATTTGCTGGATTATTGGAAGAAGCTGCAATCAAAGAAGAAATTGATATTTTATATATGGGATTTACAGAAGCGGAAGCAGTAAAATTATTTGCTAATACATATTTAGCACTTCGTGTTTCTTATTTTAACGAATTAGATACATATGCGGAAATGAGAGGACTCAATACACAGCAGATTATTAATGGAGTCTGTCTGGACCCTCGTATTGGTATGCATTATAATAATCCATCTTTTGGTTACGGTGGCTACTGCCTTCCAAAAGATACGAAACAGTTATTGGCAAATTACGCAGATGTACCACAGAATATGATGACTGCTATTGTAGAATCCAACCGTACGCGTAAGGATTATATCGCAGATCGTGTACTGGAGCTTGCGGGTGCTTATGAGGCAAACAGTGCCTGGGATGAGAGCCGCGAAAAAGAAGTTATCGTTGGAGTATACCGTTTGACAATGAAGTCTAACTCTGATAATTTCCGTCAAAGTTCAATTCAGGGGGTTATGAAGAGAGTGAAGGCAAAAGGCGCAACAGTGATTGTGTATGAACCATCTTTGAAAGATGGTACAACGTTCTTCGGTTCAAAAATTGTGAATGATTTAGAAGAATTCAAGAAGCAGAGTGATGCGATTATTGCGAACAGATATGATGCATGCCTGGATGATGTGAAGGATAAGGTCTACACACGAGATGTGTTTAGGAGAGATTAAA
>CAZUVY010000124.1:3426-5621 GCA_964623905.1 uncultured Faecalimonas sp. | reverse complement strand
ACTCAAACTTCCCACACTAAAAATGGGATTCGTACCTTGAAAAATCAATACTTTAGCTCACAAATTAGCATTCTGATGCTTGCTTAGGCGCAGCATAATGCCTGTTGCATATATTTTGGCAGTCGCTGTATAAAGTTGGATGTAAATTCTTCCAACTGGCTTTCAGATATATGAAAGTATTCCATAACAGCATCCATTAATGCATCTATGATAATCCTCATGGACTGGCTGAATGTAATATCATCCAGTTCATCCAAGAGGCAGAAAAATAGTTCACAGATAGTTTTATCATCAGTATTACGTCTTTGTTCTACTGAAAGCATCATGTATCTTGTAAAGACGATGGCTATATGAGCATTTAAGGCATCATAAGATGTACTCCTGCATTCTTTCACCAGATGAAGATACGATTTACAGGATTTGAAGAAAACTTCAATATCCCAGCGTTTTCCATAAACACGAATGATCTCTTCTTCTGACAGAGTTGTGTCTGTAGAGATTAGTGCAAGCCAGTCTTTTCGCTTGCTTTTGTTACGGACGCATACGATTTTTGCCGGGATTTGTTCTTCGCCCACTGTGACATCTACAGAAAGCAGATATCTGGAACGTCCACGTCTCTTTTTATTACGACTGTAGATTTCCTTGATATTCAGATTTGTATCCTGATATCCATACTTGATCTTGCTGCTTTTCTTGACCATGGCAATGACATCCAGATTTTCTTCTTTTTTTAAGATCTGGATTGTCTTTGGAGAAGAAAACCAACTGTCAAAAACAACGTATTTTGCAGTAATCCCTGTTTTCTGAGCAGAATGTATCAATTCAACCATAACATCTGTAGCTTTGCGACGTGATTGACTTCTTCGCTTACCGGCAAGAGAACGTCCATCATAGCAGTTAGCCTTGCACAGGAGATTTTTATCATCGGCAGCCGAAAGAAGACAATGATTGATCGGAACAAAGGAATTTCCATCCGACCAGCCAAGTGTCAACATACGATAGCCACACTTATATTTCATTGTGCAGTGATCAAAGACTTTTGCAAGAAGTTCTGTTTTCTTGGAACGTGACCGGTCAAACAAGCTGTCATCTATAATAAATACATCTTTGCGGTCATCAGAAGTCAGTGGTTTCATAAAAACATTGATGATATTTGCAGAAAGCAGTGTTGTAAATCTTTGCCAGTTCGTCTTCGTACTGTTAAGGAAGCGATAAACGGTATTTTTAGAAAAGTTTTCCGTAAATACCCCTGTTTTCCGCTGCATATACATGCTCCTGTCAGAAAAAAGCAGACAAAAAAGATAGCGAAAGATATCCATTACTGGAATCCCTTTTTCTTTTCCGGCATTGCATTTAAACAAAAGCTTGCTAACATGAAATTCTGCGATAAAATTTGTGACAAAATCAAAAACATTGTTTTCGTTTTCGGAATTACGTGGTATACTTGACATGGCATAAATCTCCTTGCTGTGTAATTGTTTTTGGCAATTCAATTATACCATGAGCAAGCAGTTTATGCCTTTTTTATGCGTTAAAGTATTGATTTTTCAAGGTTCAGCACACCAAAATGGTGTGGGAAGTTTGAGTTAGATAATATATCCTTTCCATAAATTTCCTCTTCATTTTCTGGAACAACAGCTCCATAAAAACGCCCAAAAATGGCCAGCATTTCTGCCAGCCATTCTCATATAATATTCAATTACATTATCGATCTTAAATCAACCCAAAATGCTTAAACGCATCCGTAATCACCTGTTCCTTCTCTGGCGGGCACTGTGGTTGCTTCGCATCTTCCGACTTAGCAACATTATAGTGTTTACCCACTTCCAGACCACATTTTCTCTTTACCTGAGAAATATATAGGCTAGAAACTTTTAACCTTTTTTTACAGAGTAC
This sequence comes from uncultured Faecalimonas sp., assembly GCA_964623905.1. Lineage (GTDB taxonomy): Bacteria > Bacillota > Clostridia > Lachnospirales > Lachnospiraceae > Faecalimonas. The sequence goes on along the minus strand of CAZUVY010000124.1, from coordinate 3,725 downwards.
ATACTCTTTAATCTGCGCATAGGTTGCGCCATTTTGGAACTCAGACATATCCATATCTTCTAAAGAGAATTCAACTTTAACTCTTTTTGAGTCGATATCACCCTTGGAAAACAAGACAACCGTCTCCTCCGACTCAACTAAGCTCTGTCTTCGTACTTCGTACTCGCCAATCGCTAAGTTTCCCTGGATGGTGCTCCGTAATCAGCTCTCACTTCGCTTACACTCGTGACAGCTGAACTGCGCACTCAACATGCGCATCGTTGTCCAAACTCAATTCCATATCTTCCTCGATAATCGGA
>CAZUVY010000124.1:0-3326 GCA_964623905.1 uncultured Faecalimonas sp. | reverse complement strand
CTCAACATGCGCATCGTTGTCCAAACTCAATTCCATATCTTCCTCGATAATCGGAAGTTTGAATTTTATGGATTTCAACCATTGTCCATTCGGCTGTCGTTCTTCATAAATCTGGATTTCAGAAATCAACGATTCCATAATCTTACGCTTTTCCAGTTCATCCATCACAGAATACAGCTTATCAAAGTAAATCAGCACCTTATAAATATTGTCCCCAGTCAGTTTCTCTGCCTCTACTGCCATCTTCTTCGCTCTGGCTTCGATCAGCAGACTTTCTGCATCTTCAATCTTATCATACATCTTGTACAAGCGATCATCAAGGTCAGCCTTACGCTTATAATAATGCCTATCATCCGGATCCATAGAATCTATTTCTTCCATCAGCTTTGATTTTGTGGAATAACTCTGTCGAAGCTGCTTTTCATAGTTTTCAATCTCCTGCTGAATAGCTGTTGTATCCACTTTCATGTTGATTTTTTCCTGCATCATAGCAGCAAATTTTGGATTGCTGACCAGTTTTACAATCACTTCTGCCACCGCATCATCCAGTAATTCCTCATGTACCTGTTTTCTATAATCACATTTGTGCCCACGAGTCATCGTTCTATGTTTACAGCCATAATAGAAGAAATCTTTATATTTCGTACCATCAGCCTTACGTTTGATACTCTTATTCCCATACATCCCGGCACCACAGATTGGACATTTAACAATACCCGACAACAAATGTACTTTCGTATCTTTACCACGATTTACTTTTTCATATTTTTTTGCCTGTGCCAACAGCTTCACCTGTGCCGCATTCCAAAGTTCCTCTGATACGATACCTTCATGCAAGCCAGCAACCAGCAAATAATTATCCTGCACTACCAGTTTATACTCATTTCTCGTACCATGAACTTTCTCTGTTTTTCTTCTTCCATAAGCGATTTTGCCACAGTAAACAGGATTTTTCAGTATTCTACGTATAAGTGATGCATCAAACAACGGATTTTTACCATTTTGCCTCTGAATCTTGTGAATACCATGATTCTCAAGATATTTTGCAAGACCATTTGATCCCATATCCGTATGTACATACTGATCAAAGATGACACGGATTGCTTCCGCTTCTTCCTCATTGATAAAAAGTTCTCCCTTTTCCAACGAATAACCATATGGAGCAAATCCACCATTCCATTTCCCTTCACGAGCTTTCTGGATTCTTCCTTCCATGGTCTGAACGCGGATGTTTTCACGTTCAATCTCTGCAACTGCTGACAATACAGAAATCATCAGTTTTCCAGCGTCCTTCGATGAATCAATACCGTCTTCCACACAAATCAGATTTACACCAAAATCCTGCATGATCTGTAAGGTAGAAAGTACATCTGCTGCATTTCTTCCGAATCGTGAAAGTTTGAATACCAGAACATATGAAACTCCATCCTTACCGGATTTGATATCTTCCATCATACGATTAAATTCTAATCTTCCCTCAATGGATTTACCGGATTTTCCAGCATCTTCATATTCCCCTGCAATCTCATAGTCGTTATAATCAGCAAATGCTTTCATCCTGGACTTTTGCGCATCCAGTGAATATCCATCAATCTGCATTGTGGTAGATACTCTTGTATAAAGATATACTTTAATCTTTTGTTTCGTCATACACTTACCTCTTTAAAAAGAAACCTACTCTTTCTTTCAAATCATCACTAAATCCATCTAAATCTTCTTCTGTAATCACGCCATGATTTATCAAAGCAACAATATCATAAAGCATGTCACTTTTACGCATTTCCAGAATCACTCCCGGATGCTTCTTGTCTTTCTTAATTCTTTCTTCCAACTTCCAGAATTTATCCGAAGCGTCCTCCGAACTATTCAATAACTGAATATATTCTTTTACAAGTCGCTCCATATAATTCTCCTGCCACTCACCGATTCGGCTTCTAAAAAGTTTCCAATCACTTTTTGAACATTCCATATACTCATCCATCCTGTTATTTTTTCTCTGTTTTCTGCTCTAACACTTTTATCGAATTAAAATAATCCTGCTCTACATCACTAAGCGTTCTCGCTTTATATTTCTTATATTCATCCGTCGCTTTATCAACTGCCTGTTTATGTGAAACATTACCATTGCCAAGCAGCAGCTTCTCACCACTCATGGTAAGGATACGATCCAGATGTTCTGCCCAATCCTGCATCGTCATTGCCTGTTCACGCTCTGCCTGACGTTCTGCAAAATCCAGATATCCGGATACGAGCTGACCCATTGCACGAAGTTCTTTTTCATCCAGATAATTCTTCGCAATCACTGCTTCTTTCAGCGTAGGCTGATTTCCTGCAAAAGTTGTCAGTCCCATAAATTCCTTTTCTGCATCAGCTCTTGTATAAATAACTTCTGCCGCAGTCTGTCCATGAATGGCATAATGGATTTTATTCTGAACCTTTTTGAAAAACTGGATTGAAATTTCTGCTTTCGGATCATAATCAATACTGGTAGCATAAATCTCCAACACCTGACGGTAAAACACTTTTTCGGAAGCACGGATATCTCTGATTCTTTCAAGTAATTCCTTGAAATAACCACCGCCGCCTAAGTTCTTCAGGCGCTCATCATCCATGGCAAATCCTTTTTTCATATATTCTTTCAGAATATTGGTTGCCCAGATTCTGAACTGTGTACCTCGTTTAGATTTTACACGATAACCAACGGAAATGATAACATCCAGATTATAATAATCCACCTGATAGGTTTTTCCGTCAGAAGCAGTTGTTGCAAAATTTGCAACAACTGAATTCCTTTGCAATTCACCCTCATTAAAAATATTTTTGATATGTCTGGAAATCGTTGATTTATCTCGTTGGAACAATTCAGCCATCTGGTCAATGGACAACCAGACAGTATCTTCGTCAAAGGTTGTCTCAATCTTCGTTAATCCATCCTCCGTAGTGTATATAAGCATATGTGACTTTTGATTCATAGTATCTTGGTTATTCACGTTATTCCTCCTTCGAATATTTCTCGATTATCCTCATACCTAGAAAATCATTTTACTTATCCTCTATACCGCAAGTTTATTTTTATGAACTAAATTGTTTAACAAATTTTTTTATGTCATCGTAAACCTCATTGTCTAAATCTGGATATGTTTCTAACACAGTATTCGCCCATTCTGGTCCATGACCACCTACTTCTTTTACAAAACATTCAAGTTCGCCCACCGGAACTATGAAAATTCCAGCAGCTCTTAAGACACTATCCATATTTTTAAATGAAACAGTAGCGTTTCCTGCTGGCAACGATGCAACTCCTGCTTTTTTAATATTATCCCACT
>CAZUVY010000123.1:0-5634 GCA_964623905.1 uncultured Faecalimonas sp. | reverse complement strand
TGTAGTCGAGTAATAAAGCACTGTGTTTGTTTGTTCCAAGGAGCTGTTGCTCCAAGAGATTACTGAGTTCGGTAAGAATAAGGTGCATACCTTGCTCGTAATGATATTTTTCCATATATGGGAACACATCTTCCAAAAACAATAGATAAAAATCCATATCATCTTTATCTATCATATCGATGATATTTTCCACGGTCTGAAACATGATTTTATAATATGGAATGTCTAGTCCATGAAAAAGGCAAGTTTGTTGAATGTTTTTACATAAGGTTTTGCAATTAGATACAGATGGTTTCAATTCTACAAGAGCGACTTCCTGGATCATTGGATGTAATTGAAGTGTTCGTCCGATGCCAGGCGTTATAAATCCAACTTCAATTAAATCGTTAATGGAATTCATATCGAAGAGGTCCAGCCAGGAGGCAAATCTTCGTGCAGAGATTCCTGTAGATGGAATTAAAGTTAAACTGCACATAATATTCTTGTGTACTTCTGAAAGATGATACAAAGAGAACAGCGTATGAATATGATTATAATATGTTTCTTTGTAGGCTTTTCCATCTTTTGTGATTTTGATTTTATCTGATGCATCAAATGCTGCTTTTTCTTTTTCAAGTTTCTTTAAGAGAGAAAATGGATCTAAGATTCCGTTTTCCAACAATCGTGCAATCAGCTCTACAGCCAAAGTATGATGATGAATCAATTCTATAATTTCATCTAATATGATAGGATGATTCTTTGCATCGGAATAAAATTTACCAATCAAGTCTACCAAAATATTTCGGTCGGCGATTTCCTTAAGTTCCAGAGTAGCATAATTATCGAATCTGCTACGAGTAGTAAAGATGATTCGACATCGATATTTCAAAATGGTAGAGAGAAAACTTTCTTGTGTTGCAGTTGTGTTGAAATTATCGATAACCAACAAGGTATCTTCTTTTAAGGAGCGTAAAAAGCGATTGTGCTTGCGGAAACGTTCCTGCTCTGCATCTTCTGGCAAATCATCTACAAAATCCAATTCTGTAATATCTTTTACTAAGTCGCCGGAATAAGAAATGAATAATATATTTGTATATTCATGCTTATATTGTTTGGCATAGGCTTTTGTAAGTTCGCTTTTTCCTATTCCTGCAATCCCATGAAGAAATACTTTTTTATCAGTGCTTAAAAGTTCGTGCAGTTCTTTCAGTTCATCATCACGACCGCAGAAGTATTTGCAAGGTTTCGGCGGTTCATTTTCCATGACGGTATCGTAGACTATTGGAGAAAGAGTACCAGTTGTCAGTAATTGCTGTGTCCTTTTATCTCTCTTTACAAAGTTCCGACTCATGGAGAAACATAGTGCCTCCGTGATAAAGTCAGCTTCATCGGAAGCATTCTTGCAAGGATATTTTTTGAACAGCTCTTGCTTCTTGCGGTCAGAAATATCGTTGTCATAAAGAATCAAGTCATATATTTTCTGGGTAACCATAGAGCTATCAAACATAATCGGGATAAAGTGTCGGCATATATTTGTAGAGAGCCTATGGCGATTTTTCTTGTCTAGATAATGTTTGGAGATACGGGGACTGACTTTGGAAGTTCCTTTCAACCAACGACAGACTTCTCCTGGATCAAAATCAAAGTCCATTGCTTCATCACTGCTTACAAAATCATCAAACAGAAGATATAGAAAATCTATCTGATTCATTTCATGGTCTTCGCTGATATAAGTGCGAATGATATTCATAACTGAACAAAAATCACATCGTTCCATAACTCCCCTCCTTTGTACGATTAAAATCAAATATAGAAAAAGGATACCATATTTGCTATCTCTTATAAATAGTGATTCTTCAGAGCACAAGCTCGAAAATCTTAAAGATTTCCTCGCTGTGGCTTTTCGCCAAATAAATTCGCATAAAAATATGTGCGTGAATGCAAGCATTCTCTACATATTTTAGCGAATTTGCCTGTGCTCTGAAGAAATACAAATTTCTCAAAACACGCTCAATTTGGACTCAATGAGGTTTGGAAGTAGATTTTATAGAATAAAATCAAGCTTTCGAAAGCTGAATTCAATTCATACAGACTTTTGGACATTCCTGCCGGCATAGGATGTAAAAAGGTCTGTATGCTGAAGGAGGCATATGTATGAATACAGCATTCATAGAATCTAAAGCAGATATGAGCGTGGATGCAAAAGAAAAAGAATGTGTGACTTATGAACACTCAGGATATAAGGTGCGAGTGCATTTTAGTGGCAGTAAAACTTTGATGCAATGTATGAAGAATCTAACAGAGAGAAGAAGTACTGGTTGATTTTTATGAGTGGTTATAATAATATAAAGACAATTAAAGACAATGACTATGCGAGACCGAAGAAAGAGGAAGATGAAATGTACAGAGCAGGAATATATAGCCGTGTGTCCATAGAGGAGATGGGAAAAGAGGGTGAATATAGCAATAGTATTCACTCTCAGCTTCAGATGGCAGAAGATTATATTGCGGAGCAAGGGAATATTACAAAGGCAAAAATCTATGTAGATGATGGTGTGTCGGGCAGTAATTTTGACAGACCGGAATTTCGCAGAATGTTGGCCGATATTGAACTGGGTGTTATTGATATGGTCATTGTAAAAGATGTTTCTCGTTTGGGGCGAGAGCATATTGATACCAATTATTATTTGGGGAAATATTTCCCAGAACGTCAGGTAATAGTTGTCTCGATACTGGATAATTATGACTCGAGAAAAAGCACTTATGACGAATTGTTGGAAATAAAAACCTTGTTAAACGACATGTATCTGAGAGATACATCTAACAAAATCAAAACGGTTATCCGAGCGAAACGAAGTATGGGTGAATACACACCAAAGGAGCCACCATTTGGATATTTTAAAAGTAAAGAGATACACAATCATTTGGAAATAGATCCATATGCATCAGAAATTGTGAAACGCATTTATCAGCTTTATTTAAGTGGAAAAGGTTGTAAATCTATTTCAACAATTTTAAATGAAGAGGGGATTCCATCACCTGCAAGATATAAAAAGGAAATATTAAAGACGGATTATGCCTGGAATGTAGGAAAAGGTCTATGGTCATCTTCTACAGTTGCAGGGATTTTAAAGAATCCGGTATATACAGGAGCGATTGCTCTTCGTAAATTTGATAAGCCATCTTACAAACTGAAATATCGTAAACAGATTCCTTTGGAAGAAAGAGAATTGGTAGCAGATGTGCATGAAGCGATTATATCCAAAGAAGACTTTGAACAGGTACAGTTGATACGAAAGAATAATTATGTTCCGCATTTTGATAAGAACAAAGAACCACATAAGTATGTTGGAATTTTGTTCTGTGGTAAATGTGGTACGGCAATGAGGAAACGTTATCTTGCTTCACATGAATCCTATGACGGATATATATGTGGATTCCATCAGAAGATGGGAGAAAAATATTGTGAGCTTAATCATATTACTTTTGAAAAATTGGATGAGTTAGTTGCCTTTGCGATTAATCAGCAGTTAAAACATTTGAAGTGTGATTTGAAACAACTGGAAAAACAGTATCAGCAGAACAAATCGGAGAACATGACATCGCTTACGAAGATAGAAACAAAGATTAACAGAAATCGAGAGTATCAGAAAAAAGCCTATGAACAATTTATGGATGAGGTGCTATCAAAAGAAGAATATTTGGAATTAAAGCAGATGTATGATACAGAAAATCAGCAATTACAAATAGAAATGAGTAAGAGGCAGGAAGCGGAACGTAATAGGCAGAAAACAATAGAGGAAACTACAGTGTGGTTACAAAGATTGGGTCAAAAGAAGATTACAACAAAACAACTGACAAGGGATGTACTTGTAGAACTGATTGAGAAAATATATGTATTTCCAAAGCAGGAGCTAGACATTCATTTCAAATTTGTAAATCCATTATTAGAAGCAGAAGAGGAGGCGAAATAAGATGTATCAGATGGCAGCGTATTGTCGTTTATCGAAAGACGATGGCGAAAGTAAGGTTAGTGAAAGTATTGAAAATCAAATGAAACTGATTCGAGAATATGTTAGCAAATCAGAGGATTTGGAAATTGCAGACATTTATATTGATGATGGTTACTCTGGACTTTACTTTGACAACAGACCAGAATTTGGTCGAATGATGGAAGATATTTATAAAGGAAAAATTCAAGGTGTTATTACAAAGGATATTTCAAGACTTGGGCGTGAACATATCGAGACAAGTAATTATATCGAGCGAGTATTTCCGTCTTTGAATATCAGATACATTGCGATATTGGACGGAGTGGATTCAGTATCGCATAGCAATGAAGAATTTGCACAGTTCAAAACATTATTTAATGATATGTATAGCAGAGATATTTCCAAAAAGATTAAAGGCTCTCTTACAGCGCAGAAGAAGAGAGGACAGTTTATGTCTGGATTTGCACCTTATGGGTATATGAAAGATCCAAAAGACAAACATCACTTTGTAATTGATGAAGAGGCAGCAAATGTAGTCAGAAGAATCTTCAACTTATACCTTTCGGGATATTCCAGAGATGGCATTGCGAAAGTGTTGAATGAAGAAGGAATTTTACCACCATCTGAATATAAAAGAAAAGTACAAAATCTGAATTATACTAATGCACATGAGAAAGCAGGAGCGAAGGGATGGGCGTATCCGACAGTAAATGTAATCTTGAGGAATCGTACTTATACAGGAGCAATGGTTCAGCACAAGTCTGAAAAGATTTCCTATAAGGTGGAGAAATATCGATACATTCCGAAAGAAGAACAATATATTGTAGAAAATATGCATGAAGCAATCGTCAGTATGGATACGTTTGAACAGGCGCAGGCACTTATGACAAAACGTACAAGAACTCCTGGGTTCTGGAGTGAAACGAAGAAAGTAAATCCATATGCAGGAATCTTGGTTTGTGGTGATTGCGGATATAATCTGCAGAGAGTGACTTGTAGAGATGGATACGAATGTGGTTCTTATCATAAAAAAGGAAATACGTTTTGTTGTTCGCATTTTATCAAGAAAGAAATCTTGGATGATATCGTAAAACTTGAGATTGAAAGACAAGCAAAATTAGCACTAAAAGAAAATGATAAGGAAGAACTGTTAAAAGCTGCAGATAGACGAAAAGAAACTGAAAGAAGATGTGAAGAGGCTAATAAAAAGATAGAGCGATTGAAAGAAGAACTGAGTACAGTTCAAAAATACAAGAAGAAAACTTACGAGAACTTTGTAGATGGAATCCTTAATAAGGAAGAGTGTCTTTCTTATAAGACTGAATACGAGCAGCAAGAGAAGACTGTACGAAGTAAGATGAAGCAGGCAGAGCTTGAAAAAGAAAAGTTCGGCGGAACAGAAGAAGAGCATGAGCATTGGATAGAGAAGTTTATCAAGTATGGTTCAATGGAAGAAGTGACAAGAGAGATTGTGGTGGAGTTGATTGATAAAATTGTGATTCATAGAGAGATGAGTATGGATATTAATTTCAAGTATCAGTCACCTTATATCTTATGAAACTGAAACTAAAGACCTGAAGCCTGAAGAAACTAAAGAACTTTAATAAAATTAATAATTATTTTAATAAAATTAATATTGACTTTAATAATATTAAAGCATATA
>CAZUVY010000122.1:0-5731 GCA_964623905.1 uncultured Faecalimonas sp. | reverse complement strand
GCTCCTGCATATATTCTTGCAAAAGATATCATTCACTTAATCCTTTGCTTACAAGAATTAATTAAGAATGATCCAGAAGTAAGTCCATACTTACAAGTAGTTATGGTAGAAAACTACAATGTAACAAAAGCTTCTAAATTAATCCCTGCTTGTGATGTTTCTGAACAGATCTCACTTGCTTCAAAAGAAGCTTCAGGAACAGGTAACATGAAATTCATGTTAAATGGTGCTGTTACACTTGGAACAATGGATGGTGCAAACGTAGAAATCTGTGACTTAGTTGGCGAAGAAAACATCTATATCTTCGGTAAGAAGAGTGAAGAAGTAATCAAGCTTTATGAAACAGGAAGCTACCGTTCATGCGATATCTACAATAACGATGCAGAAGTTAAGAAAATCGTAGATTTCATTGTGAGCGACGAATTAAAAGCAATCGGTGACATCGAAAACTTAGGACGTGTACACGGCGATTTAATTAACAAAGACTGGTTCATGGCATTACTTGATGTGAAAGATTACATCGCTGCGAAAGAAAAAATGTTTGCAGATTATACAGACAGAAAAGAATGGGCTAAGAAGATGTTAGTAAATACAGCAAGAGCTGCTTACTTCTCATCAGATAGAACAATTGAAGATTACAATAACGATATTTGGAAACTGAATTAGTGGTTCCCCTCCTGATCATAAACTCTCCACAATCAGCTCCTTCCAAATAAATTGATTGATAAGAGGCATATCCTTAAGGGTATGCCTCGTTTTTTTGTTTTATATACCTGTGAGGTATGTACTGTGGAATTAATGCAAGCGGTTGCACAAATATGCGTTAAAAATTGCACAAAATGAAACGAAAGAATTTGTGAAAATCATATAAACAGAAAAAAATCTTGGAAAAACCCTTGAAAAATTGTATTAAAAGGAGTACATTTAATGCAAGCGGTTGCATGAATAGCGCGCAAACAGAAATGCAATCAATGGATGCCGGCAGAATGAGGATTCAAAAGAGGAGGTTTCAACATGAGTAGCATAAAAGACGTCTGCAAGAAAATGCAGATCGTATCCCCTTTAAATGGGAAAGTGGTACCATTGGAAGAAGTTCCAGATCCAGTATTTTCAGATAAGATTCTTGGAGATGGTATTGCGGTAGTTCCGACAGATGGAAAAATCGTTAGTCCGGTGGATGGAGAAGTGGTTTCTGTAGCCGATACACTTCATGCGTATGGTTTTGCGACAGAAGATGGCATGGAGATTTTAGTACACTTTGGTTTGGAAACAGTTTCGTTAAATGGTGATGTTTTCAAAGCCCATGTAAAAGTAGGAGACAAAGTGAAAAAAGGCGATCTGGTTGCAGAAGCAGATATCGCTGCCATCCAGGAAAAAGGTCTTAAGACGATCACACCAGTTTTGATTTGCGGTGGTCTGGAAGAGAAAAACCTGGAATATGGTGCAGGTGAAGCAGAAGCAGGAAAGACAGCAGTGCTTACCATCACAGAAAAATGTGATGAAGCTGTAGAGCCTGTTTCCGAAGCACCAGCTCCTGAAAAGAAAGAAAAGAAAAAATTGAAATTCAATTTCGACTTTTTACAAAAACTTGGAAAAGTATTGATGTCAGTTATCGCAGTTATGCCTGCGGCGGGTCTGATGATCAGTGTTGGTAAACTGGTTCAGATGGCAGGCGCAGATATGAGCATGGTTCTGACAATCGGAAGCACAATGGAAAACATTGGCTGGGCGATCATCAACAACCTGCACATTTTATTTGCTGTAGCGATCGGTGGTTCATGGGCAAAAGAAAGAGCGGGCGGTGCATTTGCAGCGATCATTGCATTTGTTTTGATCAACTCGATCACAGGTGCGATTTTTGGGGTAACAAGCGAAATGCTTGCAGATCCAAATGCTGTAACCCATACCTTATTTGGACAGGAAATTGCAGTAGATGGATATTTTACATCCGTACTTGGTTCACCGGCATTGAACATGGGTGTGTTCGTCGGAATCATTGCTGGTTTTGTGGGTGGCATCATTTATAACAAATATTACAACTACAGAAAACTTCCAGAAGCGTTGGCATTCTTTAACGGAAAACGTTTCGTGCCATTAGTTGTAATCTTATGGTCAGTTATCATTTCTTTAGTAATGGCAGTGATCTGGCCAGTAGTACAGACAGGTATCAACAACTTCGGTGTATGGATCGCAAATTCATCTGCGACATCACCAATCTTAGCACCATTTGTGTATGGAACATTGGAAAGACTTTTACTTCCATTTGGATTACATCATATGCTTACAATTCCGATCAACTATACTTCATTTGGTGGTACATATACAATCCTGACAGGCGCAAGTGCAGGAACACAGGTATTTGGACAGGATCCATTGTGGCTTGCATGGGTAACAGACCTGATCAATTTCAAAGATGCTGGTGACATGGCAGCTTACACAGAATTACTTACAACAGTCACTCCAGCACGTTTCAAAGTTGGCCAGATGATCGGTGCAACAGGACTTCTTCTGGGAATCGCACTTGCAATGTACAGAAGAGTAGATGCAGATAAACGTAAAAACTACCGTTCTATGTTTATCTCAACAGTATTAGCAGTATTTTTAACAGGTGTTACAGAACCATTAGAATTTATGTTTATGTTCTGTGCATTACCACTTTACATTGTATACGCAGTTCTTCAGGGATGTGCATTTGCAATGGCAGGTATTATCGATCTGAGACTTCACTCATTTGGTAATCTGGAATTATTGACACGTATTCCAATGTCAGTGAAAGCGGGATTGACAGGAGACATTCTTCACTTCATCATTTGCGTAGTTGCATTCTTTGCAATTGGATATTTTGTAGCTTACTTCATGATCGGCAAATTCAAATTTGCGACACCAGGACGTTTAGGAAACTATACAGATGAAAATGCAAATGAAGAAGAAGCAGGCGCACAAAGCGCAGACAATAAAAAGCAGGCAGGCAGCGGTCAGCCTGAACGTATTATCGCTCTTTTAGGCGGAAGAGAAAATATTACTTTAGTAGATGCATGTATGACAAGACTTCGTGTAACAGTCAAAGACATTGACAAAGTTGCAGAAATCGATGCATGGAAAGCAGAAGGTGCTTTAGGACTTATCAAGAAAGACAATGGAATCCAGGCAATTTATGGTCCAAAAGCAGATGTATTAAAATCAGACATTAACGATATTTTATAGGAGTTTAGATGGGATTCAGAGTTCAAAAGGAAGTGTGAAAATGAAAATTCTTACATTAAATACACATAGTTTAATTGAGAAAAATTACGAAGAAAAATTAATGCAGTTTGTGGAAATGGTGAAGAATGAAAGACCGGGCATTATTGGGTTACAGGAAGTGAATCAAAGTATCGATGCACCGATACGTCCAAGTGTGATGCTGAAGGGTTATACAAGATGCAAAGGATACAGCGGTGTTGTGCGTATGGACAATCATGCAGCGAGAGTTGCGGAACTTCTTTTAGAGAACGGACTGACTTACTATTGGACCTGGATCCCAATTAAGCTTGGATATGGGATTTATGATGAAGGGATTGCCTTATTTAGCGACAAGCCGATTTTAGAGACACGACAGATTCCGACGAGCCGTGTGCAGGATTATCACAACTGGAAGACTCGTAAGATTCTTGGAATCAAAACAGCGCATGACGGAGAAAACTGGTATTATAACGTTCATATGGGCTGGTGGGATGATGCAGAGGAACCATTTAGAGATCAGTGGAACAAAGTAGAGGATGCTTTGAGAGATTTGGATGGTAATGTATGGATCATGGGAGATTTCAACAGTCCTGCCCAGGTCCGTAATGAGGGATATGACTATGTAGCGCATTATGGATGGAAAGACAGTTATATCATGGCAGCAGAAAAAGATGGAGGAAATACGGTAAATGGTGTGATCGATGGCTGGCGCGATAAGGGAATTACTGATACAGGAATGAGAATCGACATGATTTGGAGTAAATACCAAGTAGAGGTTAAGAGCAGCAGAGTTGTATTTGATGGAAATCAATACCCCGTTGTGTCTGACCACTATGGTGTAATAATTGAAACAGGAGTAACTAGACGTGAATAGAACAGCAGGAATATTATTATCAATTACAAGTTTGGCTTCGAAATATGGGATTGGCTGTTTTTCGAAAACAGCATATGAATTCGTAGACTGGCTAAAGGAAGCAGGACAGACATACTGGCAGATTCTGCCTCTGGGACCAACCAGTTTTGGGGATTCGCCATACCAGTCTTTTTCAACTTATGCAGGAAATCCTTATTTCATCAGTTTGGAAGCATTGATCGAAGAAGGACTTCTGACAGCAGAAGAATGTGACGCAGTTGTTTTTGGTGAAAATGAAAAAGAAGTCGATTATGAAAAAATATATAATGGAAGATTTCAACTTTTAAGAAAAGCATACGAACGCAGTAATATCAGCCAGAATCCAGAGTATTCGGAATATATGCAGAAGAATAACTGGTGGCTTTCAGATTATGCGCTCTTTATGGCGGTGAAAGACAGATTTGCAGGAAAACCATGGACAGAGTGGGCAGAAGACATTCGTCTCAGATGGGGAAATGCGATGGAATACTACCGTCACGAATTGTATTTTGACATAGAGTTTCAGCAATTTTTGCAGTTTACATTTTATAGACAATGGATGTCTTTGAAGCGTTATGCGAATGAAAAAGGCATCAAGATCATCGGAGATATTCCGATTTATGTAGCAATGGACAGTGCCGATACATGGGCACATCCTGAATTATTCCAATTAGACCAAGATAATGTCCCTGTGGCTGTAGCCGGTTGTCCTCCTGATGGTTTCTCCGCTACCGGCCAGCTATGGGGAAACCCCCTTTATCGATGGGATTACCATAATTGGACCGGTTTCGACTGGTGGATGAAGAGGCTTGCGCACTGCTTTGAAATGTATGACGTGGTGCGTATTGACCACTTCCGTGGATTTGATGAGTATTTTTCGATTCCATATGGAGCAGAGACGGCAGCAGGCGGTCATTGGGAAAAAGGACCTGGCGTCGCTTTGTTTAGGAGAATGAAACAAGTATTAGGAAATCGCGAAGTGATCGCAGAGGATCTGGGATATATGACTGATTCGGTTAGACAGCTTGTGAAAGACAGTGAATTTCCGGGAATGAAAGTATTAGAGTTTGCATTTGACTCCAGAGATTCCGGATGCGCAAATGATTATCTTCCACACAATTATAACGAAAATTGTGTGGCGTATACAGGAACACATGACAACGAGACGATCACAGGATGGCTGCAGAGCATCACACAGGAAGAAAGACAGATGGTGAGAGACTATTTGTGTGATTACTACACACCAGATCAAGAACTCTATCGTTCGCTGGTTGGGCTCGTATTGCAGAGTAAGGCAGATATGGCGATCATTCCAATGCAGGATTATCTTGGAAAAGGAAATGAGACACGTATGAATCAGCCTTCTACCGTGGGTATCAATTGGAAATGGAGATTGAAACCAGAAGATTTATCCGAAGATCTGAAAAATGAGATTTACAGTATGACAAAAAGATATGGAAGACTGGGAGACCAGTGGAGATAAGAAAAGGCCCTGTCGCTGACTAGATTTTAGTTGGCGATGGGGTTTTTTACGTTTAAATGGTGCGTCAGGGGTGAAAAAATTTTTTAAATCCATAGTTTAAGATGAACTTAACAACTCAAAGGAAAGAGTCAAAG
>CAZUVY010000121.1:0-5906 GCA_964623905.1 uncultured Faecalimonas sp. | reverse complement strand
CTGGCACCTTTTTTGCTTTTATAGGTGTCGTAAATACCCTCAAGAACCTTTTTTATCTGGTATTGTCGAATTTGAGACATTCCAAATAAAACTCTCATAAATGTCATATCATTATAGAAAAAGTCCGTTATAGCAGTTCCTTCCATAGAGGATTTTCGGGCAGCACGTCCGATTTCTTGAACATAATCGCACAGATTTCCACTCGCAGCATAATGATAAACATTTTGAACATCATTAACATCAACACCCATACCAAACGCTTTTGTTGCAAACATAATAGGTGTTGTTCCTTTACGAAAACCTTCAAAAACCATTTTTTTATGCTCATTAAAAGCCTCTACACTTTGATCATTAATATTTCGTCCGGTATATGTGCCAATTCGTTTATCTACAGTTATTCCAGCAAATGCTCTTATACCTTTTGAAGCATCACCAGCCAATGAAGCATACGGAAAATATACAATTGTTTTTTTGTTATCGGACAACCATTTTTTTATTCGTTCATTAAGAACTTTTGTTTTTTCTTCTTCATATTCTGGTTTTGGAAGTTTGCGTCCCTCTTTATAATGAATTATATCAAACTTTATATCATTACGACGTACATATCCAATATATTTTATAGGATTTTCCATATACAAACTGATAATAGTATCACTCACGGAATCATCAACACCACCATTAATTGCTGTTGCGGTAAAAGCACAAATTGGAAAATGATATACTTTTCGTTTCATACCTTTCTGAGTTTGAATTTGATTTCTCAAACGATTTATATAACTTCCAAGATACCAATAATCTGGTCTGAATCCAACACCCCAAGTGGTAACTATATGTGCCTCATCTACAATAAGTAATCCGATTTCACGTTCTCCTATAATAGTTTCAATGGAATATGACAAAAGAGTTTCCGGACTTAAATAAAGCAGATCTACTTCTCCATTTTTTATTCTTTCAAGAACAGCCTCCTTTTCAACTTGAGAAATCAAATCAGAATTGAATGTTTCAACACGCATATATCCATTCTGATTTAGTTTTTCTTTTTGATCCTGCATCAGAGCTTTTACTGGCTCAATAATTATGGTCAACTTATTATACTTCTTAGCAAGATAAACTGCAGGAATCTGAAACATTACAGATTTCCCCGCTCCAGTAGAAGCTGTTATAAAAATGTCACGATATTTATTACCTGCCGCATCGTCATAAGATCGTTCAGCTTGTTTAATTATTTCTTCAATAATATGAGATTGTGAAAGCTCAATAACTTCTTTGTCAATATCAGGATTCTTGTAAAATTTTATTGGTCTAAATTCAGTGAATCCCTCAATATGAATATCATTCTGAGCAATAGAAATTAACTCTTGTTCCATTTCCTTTTCTTCGGATAATCTTTCATAGAACTTAACAAGACGAATTCTATTCATTTTACAAAATGCTTGTAGAGACTTTTGGATTCTACGAGCACTTTCACCATCTGTAGAACTTATTCCAATAACAGTTGG
Source organism: uncultured Faecalimonas sp. (assembly GCA_964623905.1). GTDB lineage: Bacteria > Bacillota > Clostridia > Lachnospirales > Lachnospiraceae > Faecalimonas. Next base: position 4,407 of record CAZUVY010000121.1, on the reverse strand, counting down.
TTTGATTTCTATAATTCGTTCAAGATCTCTTAAATACGACTCAATATCTTCATTTATAAAAATATCATAATCGCTAACTGCTGGCTCATCATCAATCGAAACATTGAAAGGATAATAATTTTCTACAGATATTACGTTCATATCATCATTTTCATAATCATAAAAGCTTCCATAGTATTTCCCATTAATTTCAGAAAGCGTACTATATATGGATAAATATTGTTTACAATCTTCACTTTCACTAATGCGATTGTTTCCTTCCATAGTATCTAATATTTCTTCAACAAGTTCATCTGACAGAGTAAAATCAAGAGGATAATAATCAGGATATAAATTGTTATTGTAAATCTTTACAATCAGATCATCTTCTTCAACTGCAACTCTTACTTTTTTATTTATTAGTGCATACTCTTCATAAGTAATCCAAACAGAATCATCATCATCAAGCATCGCAAGTGCTTTAGAAAGTTTCTTTCTAATAGATTCATAATTCTCAAGAACATTTATTTTTTGTTCAACATCATTATCTACTAATGGATCTCCATGTAAGGTTTCAAGGAATTTTTTATCAAATCCCTTATAAATTGTTAGTTTCATTATTTCACTCCTTCAGTTTTATCAAAATGTATCCCGTCTGCCATAATCGAAAAAGAACCATATTATAATGTTCTTTACTATGTCACAATTAATTTGCCTATATTTTACCACTTATATAATTTTAAAACAATGAATTGATAGCATTCATACCTTGATATATGCACATTCCGGTTCATCTGAGCATGTTTTCCGATAAAAACTGAACACGGATTCCGCTCTTAACTGAGCGAAATTCCGAAGCAACTGAACGTGCTTTTGAATGCACTCTAGCAACTATACAAAAAAACTGTAAAGGGCTAAAACAAGCCACTTTGTGGACCCTTGACAGTTCTTTTGATAGTCGCAGCAAAGGTAATCAAGAAGCAAATCCATAAATGTGCAGTCCGAAGCGGAATTGCAATCAGTTAAACTGGAACAATTGCTCAGTTTTTCCGGAATATGCATTGATATATACCACTTCACAAATTCGCAAGCAGTGTAAACATGTACAAGTTTACTCATTTTTGCAAAATTACATTTCTGTACTTTTACAAAAACTGCATACTACGCTTGTTGGGGCAACATCCCCAATCCCCTTCGAACACCATCAGAGATGTTGGCTACTCGTTCATGCTGAACGTTAATAAAAAAGAAAAATCTCTGAAATTCCAAATTGGAAAATCAGAGATTTAACATTGCATTTCAAACAATAACTATTAAAGCATTTTCAAATATTCTTCCACGTTCAAATATTGTACATCATCAACCATCTGGGTCTCGCCACGGTACAGTACATACTTTCCAGTAATCGTACCATAACGGAATTCAGTATCCATACATTTCTTCTTATCAAGCAAGTGTTTTGTCTGCTGCAGAACAATTTCTTTGCTGTATTTTATTTCATATATTTCACAAGAAGCTGTTTCCGGATTGAAGATAACCATATCGAATTCCCCTACATCAAAAAGCAATTTGAATACTTCACACTCTGGTCTTGCCATTTTGGTTTCGAGAAGTACAATATCTTCCAGCATACGTCCTCGCACATCGCTGAGAATTCTTTGTGTAACTGCATTTCGTTCTGCCAATGGAAGAGTACGGAATACATCATCATTCATTAAAGATTTAATAAGAGATTCTGCTTGGGAATAACGCATACCAGGTTGGGAAACAGCGGTATGCTTTTCCTTTTTGTTCAAATCTGACATATAGACTACATCCAAATCAATTGTCAAATCCAACAGATCTAAATATTCTTTGATTTCATACCGATGAGCCTCCGTTAACTCAACTTGCAACTCCGGTTTATTCTTAATATTTAAAAGTTCCATGAGTTGTTCTGTAATCTGTTCTGTATCAACTCTATAGAGAATATCATTTGGCTCATTCCGATCCCGGAGAAGATTTTTGGCTGACAAAGACAAATCTGATGAACGGAAATCTTTTGTCAAAACTTCTATTGTGAAACGATGATTCATGTCTTCCACAACTCTGTTAATTGCATTGGTCAATTCTTGTGCCTCATATAATTCAGCCAAATGGCGAAAATGGCCTTCATACTGATAATTTTTTAAGGAATGCTGAATGTTGTGTGCAATAGCACTGTCTACATATTCCGCAGTACTTTCTTTCGTTGCAAAAGTCATTCCCAATCTATTATAATCTACACCACCGAGACTCATTGTGCCGCCATAACGGATATATTCATCTATCCCTTTTAAACCCAAAACTCCTTCAAATTCTCTGTACGGTACAAAGGTCGTATGAAGCATATAGCATCTATCATATAATTCTCTGTCTTCTGAAAATACGAATCCAAGAGAATCTGTGCCGGAAAGGACAATTTTAATTCCTCTCGTTGCATATACATCGGAAAACAATGCGGCCCCTTCAATAAAGTCATCCATCAAGGTTACTTCATCGATGAATAAATAGCGATATCCTAAATCTGATAATCGTTTTAAATCGAGATTCATTCGTGCAAGATTCGATGTGCTATTTACTTGCATGAAAGCAGTTTTCTCAAGCATTTCTTCAGGCATTTCAGCTATCAACTGACGAATCAAAGTAGTCTTACCAGTTCGACGCAGACCATACAAAATGAATACTCTATCAGTACTGTTTCCATAAACATAATCATGAATTTTGGAAAAACATTCTCTTTTCTTCCACTGAGCAGTCGGTTCTGCAAATTCTTTTAATTCCTTACCCCGTAATACGAATGAAAAGAATTCAACTTCTTCTTTTGATTTATATGGTTTTTCTCCGGCTTCTTTAATCTTTTTCTCTAAATCTTTACGAGCAGATACTTTAGATAAAAGTTCTTCCAATTCGTCTGGCTTCACAACTCGGTTTCGTTGTTTCCCCGTTTCTTTATCCGTCCACTGGTAATATGGATAACGTTTTCCATTGATAGTTTTGTAAGTAATATTTCCTGGTGGTAATTGAGAAATATATTCTTTATAATATTCAATTTTTGTCTTATCCATAGAAGCACCTCCTGTCTACTTTTAATTTTAACTTATTAACTTATTCTGTCAAGTTAATAAGTTGAAATCAAGTTAAAAGTTATCGACATAAAGAGTCATTTTATAATGGGTTATCTATAATTATAACTTTTGATTAAACGCTCATGTACATGCAAACACTCTGGAATTCTGTTCTATAGGTATCAGTTATATTAAAACTTTTTGCTTGCCTTGTAATAATAATACATGACATTACCTTCAATTTTTGCTTTCTTTTCTTTTGTTTCTGCATGAGTTTGTCTTAATAAATCTGCAGTTTTAAGAAATGCTGAAATCCCAGCAGCGGTCAATCCAATTTTTGCTCCTGAACGAAGAAGATTTTCTAAAATACCTAAAGCATCCATGATATTACTTCCAGTAGTTATGGTAGTAGCCAATCCTGCTCCCACATATCCCAATTTTTTTCTTTCTTCTTCATCCGCCAAAACTTTTGCACCAAAATTTTTTAACACACTTGTTTCACTTGATAAATCATTTATTTCATTGACTTTAGGCATAACTTCTGTATCATACAATTTTAAACATTCATATTTAAAATTATCATCCCATGGCATCGAAGCAACCTGTTCAGAAAACTGATAAATAGCTGTTCTAAAATTGGTCAGAGGGACCATTAAATCTTTTTTGAAATCTAATATTTCATCAATAGAAGCTTTTTCAAGTGTAGGTAGGGTGGCCAAAATATTATTAGCAATCCCTGCATGACGAATGATTTCTTTATCAGTTTTACTAAAATCAAGAAAGTTACTATTTGTGACAGCTCTTACAACGTCAGAACTTATAGTATCAAATAACGGATATGATCCCCCATGCTTTATGGTTCCTATTAAATTCGCAAAATATCCCCCTGTTAATTCTTCCATGCTAAAACCATTGTGTGAATAATCATAAATAGACACAAGTTTTCTATCCACAAGATTCCGAATAGACTTTGTTCCATTTTGGCTCATAAGAGAACCTATAGCTTCTTGCATAAGGGCATTACACTCATTTGTAGCCTGTCGCATTTTAATCTGGGCTAATATTTCTTCTTTGGTTCTATGTTTTTTCTTTTTCAAGTGAGGCATAATCGGTTCTAATACAATACTCAATTCCGTTAACTGATCAGCCAGTCCCTGTGCTTCCGGATTATCAAAAGATTCAAAAAATGGAATTAATTTTGCAACTATGCTTTCGAAATCTTTTGCTCCTGACAAACATTTAGGTAAGTAATTAAATACAGCATATTCTGCCATACCAATAAGCTCTATTTCATCCGCATAGAGAAGTGAACTTTTTATTAACTTTAAACTTTCTTCGAACT
>CAZUVY010000120.1:0-6055 GCA_964623905.1 uncultured Faecalimonas sp. | reverse complement strand
TACCGGAGTTAGAGTATGACGATGGCGCTATGACCGTATTTGTCTACACCAAGGGCAAGAAAGGGAAGATCACCCAAGAACTCCGTGAGCTTATGCGTTATCTGGAAGATACGAAAGAAGAGAATGCGGTAAATGAAACATTAAAAGCAATTCACGAAATGGTAGAAAAAGTAAAGAAGAATCTGGAGGTGTCAAAAGGCTATATGAAATCGTTTGAACGAGACAGAATGTTGATTGAAGCGGGACGCAACGAAGGACGCAATGAAGAACGCGCCAATACAGAGCGAGAACGTTTAAGAGCACAGAAAGAAACAAAAAGAGCAGATGATGAAGCAAAGAGAGCAAATAATGAAGAGAAAAGGGCAAATGAAGCAGAGCAAACAGTGGCGTATTTGAAAAAAATTATGTATGAATATGGAATTGTAGTATAAGTAATTCAGATATCCTGCTAGTCATTTTGCGAACTCCGTGAACTGATGCGTTATCTGGAAGATACGAAAGAAGAGAATGCGGTAAATGAAACATTAAAAGCAATTCACGAAATGGTAGAAAAAGTAAAGAAGAATCTGGAGGTGTCAAAAGGCTATATGAAATCGTTTGAACGAGACAGAATGTTGATTGAAGCGGGACGCAACGAAGGACGCAATGAAGAACGCGCCAATACAGAGCGAGAACGTTTAAGAGCACAGAAAGAAACAAAAAGAGCAGATGATGAAGCAAAAAGGGCAAATGAAGCAGAGCAAACAGTGGCGTATTTGAAAAGAATTATGCATGAGTACGGAATTGTGGTATAATGGTTTTGTTTTTAGAATCACAAGAGATAAGGGCACGGTGTGCCGAAGGAGAATCGTATCATGTTTATTCAAATCAAAGACTTTCTCAAGAATGCGTATTATTACATTAAGCAGACGTTGGATGAGGATATTTTCACTAAAGTGAAGACGAAGAATGGAAATGTAATTATTATGTCAGAAGAGAAGTTTGAATGTCTGTTGGACTTGTTGAAGAAATAAAAATGGAAATTATGGGTGCAAGGGATACGATTGCATGACGATTCGACATTTTTCGACAAGATTCGACAAATGATAGGAATGATTACTGATATGAGATGCTTTTATCTTGATGAGGAGCGGATTTATGACGAAACGATTTAACATATATCTCGTAGTTACTTTGATTTGGGTGTGCATCATATTTTCGTTTTCGCTTCAGACAGCGGATATTTCGCAAGATTTGAGCACTGGAGTTGGATTGGAGATTTTGGAGACGTTTTTTCCAAAGCTTTTTGAAAAACTGGATTCGATTCCGCAGGAACAGATTGATTTCTGGCATTTTCTGTTGAGAAAAGCGGGACATTTTTCGGAATATCTGATTTTAGGGATCTTGAGTTTACTGACATTTTTACAATCTAAGTTGCGCTATAAAAGAGCAAGCGCATTTGGGTTTTGTGTGATGATAGCGTCGATGGATGAGATGATTCAGTTGTTTGTGGATGGACGTTCGGGGCAGATTTCGGATGTTGCCCTGGATAGTATAGGAGCATTGACGGGAATATTGCTTATTTTGGGACTGAGATTTTTATGGTGCAGACGAAAGAAATAGATAGCGGATGTATGGGAGGCAGCAGAAAAATATGCCGGGTTTTATTTTACATTTGACAGCAGCAAAAATGGCATTGGAAAGATTGGACAGCAATGTAAATCGGAATGATTTCTTGTTTGGAAATCTGGCGCCGGATGTTTTTAGAGAGAAGACGGCATCGCATTTTCGCCATCCGAGTCGGTTTGGAGAGCGCATCGAGTATCCGGATTTGGATTTGTTTTTAGAAAAATACGAGGATCTTTTGCATGACAGCAGTTGCTTGGGATATTATTTTCACTTGTATATTGATCGTTGTTTCTTTAAAGAATATCTGCCAAGGATTGTGACATTTCTGGATCGGGATGAGCATGAGGCATCGAAGATGGATCTGGTCGTGTGGGCAAAGGTTGCGAAGACTGGGGAAATGATACCTGTGCAGAAGTTTTTCTCAGAAGAGTATTATTATGGTGATTTTACGCTGATGAATCGTTATCTTGTGGAACGGTATCAGATCTCGTTTGCAATTGATACGGATGTGAAGAATCCGGGCATCGAAGAGGTGGACTATGCGCTTGTCGCAGGATTATTGGAGAAGCTGGAAGGATGGCTTGATGTTCCAAGCGAGGCGGTTTGTGATTTGAAAGTATTTGATGTGGAAGATTTGATAGGCTTTTTGGAAAATGCTGTGGCAAAGTGGTTTGATATGTGGATTACGGATGTCGAAATTTGTCGAATCGTGTCGAAAACCGTACAAATGTAGTTAAATCATTTTATTTCACGAAAAAATAATTGTATGATGAGACAAAGTTGTGGTAGAATATAGAAAATTATTGGGTAAGGAAATAGAGACGATGGTCTTCCGATTTTCTTACCTTTTTTAAATCCAAAGAAAATAGTCACTGCAAGACTAAATTGCAGCAAGTGATTACAACAAGAAAACGAACAACAAGAGAGGGTAGTTAACGTGAAGTACAGTACAAGAAAAGAACGAAGGTTTAAGAAAGTGTATGAGATGTGCGCGGATGAGGTTTATCGCGTTTGTCTTTATTTCATGAGAGACGAAAAAGAAGCACAGAGAATTGCGGAGCAGGCATTTGTAGAGTTTTATGATGAATTTGAAGATATTGATCCGAAATATTGGAAAGCATATCTGGTATGTAAAGCGAGAGATTTGGCAAAGTTTGATGTAACAAAACGTCTGCGCTAATGTGTGGATGATAGAGGATGACTTGAAAATCGAAGTGAACATGAAAAGAAAGGAGCGACTGATGTATTTGAGAGGAAATACATCACGAAAACATATGAACGAAGAAGCAAAAAGCAAATTGGAAGAAGAGTTAATGGAAGCGGCGCGCCTTATGGAAGAAGTCAACAATGATCCGGCGTTGAAGGATGTGGTTGCGCCAGCAGATATGCATGATAATGTATTTAGTGTGATCCGCGCGAAAGAGGCAGGATATGTGAGAGATGAACTCTCTGAAGAAGAGAAAGAGTTGATTCAGCTTGGAAAGGTATATAAAAGAAAACGCAAGAACAGAAAATATTTTCTGCTTGCAGCAGTTATGGTACTTGCCATGGCGTTTGGAATCACAAGTATGGGTGGTCCACAGAAGCTGTGCGAGAAAGTGTCATGGATGTTGGCAGGAAGAAAACAGACCAATGTGGATTCCGAATCTGATAATGTAGTACCTCAGACAGATATCAGCGAAGAAGAGGTGTATGAACAGATCGAAGATAAGTATGGATTTTATCCAGTAAGAATAAATTATCGTCCAGAAGGAGTAGAGTTTCAAGAAGTAGCATTTTATGACGAAATGCAGGAAGTTGATATTGTATATGGGGGAAATAATAGTGCAGTCATTTGGTATGTAGTTAGACCAAATTATCTGGAAAGTTCCATCGGTAAAGATATCGAGGATGAACTTTTGGAAGAATTTCAAATAGATGTTGAAAAAGTAATTGTTTATATGAAAAAATATCAGGTAGAAGAAGATTATGTGCGCTGGTCAGCAGAATTTTCATATGGAGAAGTAAATTATTTTATTTGGTTTAATAATATGGAAAAAATCGAAGTAGAAAAGGTGATTAATAACTTATATTTTTTCTAGAAGGCGTTAGTTTTTCGAACGTTTCGTGTCTTTATAAGAAAGACAAGGAGAAAGACGATGAAAAAGAGATTATCAGCCTTTATATTGGCAGTTCTGATTGCCCTTTCAAGTATCTACTTTGAAGGAATGCAGGCGAAAGCAGAAGATATAGGAGAGGACTTGGATTATTCTTATCTATTAACAGAGGATGCATTGGTAGGGTATGCAGAAAGTCAGACATGGGGAGTATACTTAGCAGAAGGATATTCCATTATTAACAAACAAAGTTCTACTAAAATTGGTGCTGGTGGTATTACACATGCAGCAACTCAGTGTAAAGTGTCAGTAACAGCTATAGTGGAACGTCAGACATCAACTGGGTGGGCTTTTGTAACCTCATGGACACAGACCAATGAAAATGCACTTTCGGCAGGTGTGAGTAAAACACTTACTGTTGCAACGGGCTACTGGTATCGCGTACGCAGTGCACATTATGCCGCATCCGATGTAAGCAGTTCATGCACAAGCTCTCTTTATATGGGAGACTAATTTGAAAATTGAATATTGGTTATAAGAAAGACGAGGAATCGAAGGTATGTTTCGATTCCCCGTTATTTTTATGTAGATATGTTATAGTTGCCGTGATTATCTTGCTTTATAGCTTGTTTTTGGGTTCACTATAGTCAAATATTGAGTATCAAGATGCAAGAAAACAATTTAAAGCTACAAAAACAAGTGAAAAATCAAGAAATTTTCACTTGGCAGAAAAATTTCTTTTTGAATCCCAGTTTTTTTGAAAAGTGAGTATCTGGAGTGACAATTTTCCGCCCAGAGCCCCACCAGAAAACTCCAGAGCCCGTCATCCCCAAAAAGTATCCCAGAACAAAATTTTCCGCCCCAGGCCCACCAAGAAACCCCAGGCCCACCAAGAAACCCAGGCCCACCAAGAAAGCCTAGGCCCACCACGAAAGCCTCTAATTCATCTCTGACATAATTTCAATCGACATGATGGCGTGTTGGATGAGTGCAACGAGTGAGTTTCCGTTTTCTACCAGATTGTATTTTTCTCCATTCCAGATATCATTAAAGAACTCGCGGAAGATATCGTTGATGATGATCTTATTTGGCACACAAATATTATAGTATGGAGTGTTTGTTTCCAGACGGAGATAACAGAAGCTGTCCGACAAGAACAAGGTAGGGTCTGGAATGTGCTGGAAGTCGGTGATCAGTCCGCCGCGGATGGTCTTCATTTCCAAATTATATTTGTTAGTTAATAATGAATAGAGGTGCTTGATATAGCGAAGTCTCTGTTCAGAAGTAAGCTGCACTTTATATCCATAGAAATCAAGCATACCGGTTACTGTAAAGGAAGTAAACGCTGATTCATGGACAAGAAGGCGGATCGGAGAGTTTTCGATCACCTTCTTTGTCATGGCGTGAAGCATATGTACTTTCTTGATTTCTTCTGGACTCATAGCTTTACAATACTGATCGACTAACTCTGCATGCAGATCATCTGGCAGGAAATGCTCTGTCGGATGTCCGATCAGCCAGCGTTGGTTTTGTGAAAAGATGGATTGCTCATATTCATAATTTTGCACCATCTCAACGGCATTCGTCTTACGGAACAGTAATGTTTCTCTATTACAAAGTGTTTTGATCTTCTTGTGGAGTGCGTTTGCAATCTCTGGATCTTCATTCGTAGTGACCGCGATACAGTGACTCTTATCGATCAGCATTCCGGAAATTGAGTAGGTATCTTTTACAGTAAACACGATTTTGCCGAGAGCCTGCTTTCCACCATAAAGATTGAAATTGATGTTGGAAAGTTTGGTAAGCATATTCATCAGGAAGACTGCGGTATAAGTAGAGTCATTGGCGAGATTTTCCATCGCAATAAACATAGAAAAATGAACGCCAGGGAATTTGAGTTCTTCTTCACTGTCAACGTCATTGATATCGGCGATCATCAACTGGTAATTCATGTCCAGGTGCATGATATCAATCATAGCACATACATCCAGATTCTGTACCTGTCGAAGGGAAGGATGTTTCATTTTAGAAATAAACTGTGCGATCGGAAGTTCTGGATAGCAGGTGATCTTCGGTGCGATCTCAGAACCGGTAGAGGTCTTGAGATCTCTTACATAATTGTATTCCGTCTCCAGATGGTCAAAGATTGCTTTTTCAAGATCCTTTTTATTATAAAGCTGGTATTCCAGATAAAATGCTTTGAGAGTGTCATCTGTCAGCGAATCTACGATGCAATGGCTGATGTTCTGCAGAATCTTGTCATAGTTCTTTTCTGTCGGCAGAAGTTTTCCGCTGGTCCATTTGCTGATATAGGATTCGTCGTATTGCAAAGCCTTGGCAAGTACATAGTT
>CAZUVY010000119.1:0-6061 GCA_964623905.1 uncultured Faecalimonas sp. | reverse complement strand
GCTAAAACCGTTTGGGCAACTGCGCTTGGTGTTTATTTTGGAGCAGTTTATGTTGCAAGTAAAAACCTGTGGGTTCCAATTATACTACATTTAATTATAAATCTATGCGGTATTCCGTTTTGTTTTTCGACAAGTAATCAGTACCCGTCAATAGCTTTGATAACTTGTCTTGTGTCTTACGTTTTACTCGCAATTTATGGTGTGTATATTATAAGAAAAAATAATTTGTAGTATCAAGACTCGAAACTTTCAGGCTTCTGTTGAGTTTGGAAGTGCTTAAAGATTTGAATTTGTGGAGGTGCGTATGAAAACTGAAATTACACTAACTCCAATGACACCCGAAATGTATTATGCATTTTTTAAAGAATATCAAAACGACATGGACTTATACCTTGATAAGAATGATTTCTTTGAATACCACTATGACAAAGCAAAGGTAGATGCATATATTCAAAAGCAGATTGATTTGAAACGTTTGCCGTTTGCAATTATGTATGGTGATGAAATGGTTGGAGAATTAAAGATTTATGATATTGTAGATAATAAATCTGCAACTTTGGGAATCACGATGAAAAACAAAAATTATAAAGATAGAGGTTTTGGGACACAAGCTGAACAATTGGCAATAGAATATGTGTTTAATCAACTTGATATCCCTATATTATATGCTGATTCTATTTTGACAAATACTAGAAGTCAACATGTATTAGAAAAGGTTGGATTTCAGTTTGTTTATGCAGATGAACAGAGAAAACATTATCAGATATTGAGAAACGTATAAATTACAAGTTGTAGGTCTGTTTAAAATATATGCAACGCGTGAGAGAATTGGCTGAACCCTCCTTTTTATAAGGGTTTCACGTGTTGCTCAGCGCCTCAAATCTGGTTGGCGCCTCTTCGGAATACTGAGAAGTCGAAAGGCTTCTCTTTTTTATTTCAATTATGATAATACTAGATTAAGTGAAAAGTGTTAAATTAGCTAAGTATTTCAGTAATGTTGTCTTTATTGAATCCGGTGTTTCTTTCATATCATGTTCAATCCATTTCATAATTACATTCCAAATAGCACCTATATTAAGTGAAATAATATATTCAACCTGTTCAGCGGTGAATGACCGAAACATTGGATGATTTGGACTTACAATTTGATTATGCATCATGGGAATAAAAATATTCCATTTATGTAAAAGCAGGTGCATAAGATTATTATCTCTAAGTTTAAATAGCAAATTCTGATTTTGAAAACAGAATGTAAAAATAATATCTAAAATATTGGAAAGCTGACAGTTTGGTAATTGCTGAAGTGAATATATATATTTCTGCATGATGCTGTCAATGTGGGCATCTAAAACATCGTCTTTTGATAAAAAGTTTCGGTAAAAAGTTTTACGGGCAACTTGAGATTCCAGAATAATTTGTTTGACTGTTATATCATTGTAGGAATATGTATCCATTAACTGCAAAAGTGTATCGGTTATTTCTTTTTTTGAGCGAATTGCACTAGGATTTTGTGACGGATTCATTTTGTATTCCTTTCTGACACTTTTGGGTAAATTAGTGTCACTTGTTTTTGAAATATTGTATTTTAGGTATTTGTATTATATCATTCTCCCAAAAGTGACACAAGGGTCTACTTTTTGGAAGGAGGAAGAAATGCAAGAAATTATTTGGATGTTCCCAATTTTGTTTATCGTACATGATATGGAAGAGATTATGGGATTTGGGCTGTGGTTAAAAAAGAACAGAACATTATTGGATAGAAAATATCCCAAAATCAGTAACACATATAATCCATATAGCACGGAAGGCATGGCTGCAGCAGTTATGGAAGAGATGGTAATATGTTTGATCATTTGTATCATCACCAGATTTACAGGATTCTATGGATTATGGTTAGGAGCGTTTATTGCTTACACATTTCATCTGATAGTACATATTGGACAGAGTATTGTGATAAAAAAATATATACCGGCTGTTATTACCAGTATGATCTGTTTGCCATTAAGTATATGGCTTATTGCTGCAAGTATAAGTACCTTATCTTATTCCGCTAAGCAGGTGATTTTTTATAGCTTAATAGGTATTGTTGCAATTGCAGGAAATTTGAAAATAGCACATTGGATAATATGTGTATTTACAAAAAAAATAGTAAGAATGGAGACGTAGTATGAAAATAGCTGTTAGATATCAATCAAGAGGTGGAAAGCTTACCGATAAGCAAATAGAAAAGATTGAGCTTTTGGCGAACAATGTACTGATTTCCGCAAAAGACAGGTAGGGGAGAAATTATGAATCTAGAGTTAGTGTATAAACTGATTTCCAAAGTATATGATTTGTTAGATGTAATCTATTTTAGAGACTATGAAAAAAGTCCACGGAAAGTTGTTCTTGAATCTATTGCTGAACAGGATAGGATATTGGATTTATGTACGGGTACGGCTACTAGTTCTATCAATATTGCTAAGGCAAAAACAAGTGTGGAAATAATTGGAATAGATTTATCAAACGATATGCTGAAAGTGGCCAAAAATAAGGTGAAAAGAGCAGGGATAAGCAATCTTAAATTATACCAAATGGATGCAACACAGTTAGGCTTTGAATCATATTCTTTTGACAAAGTACTTCTCTCTCTTATTTTGCATGAGCTGAATGAAGAACTGGCTGCGAAAATCATTGAGGAAGCTAAAAGAGTTTTAAAGGATAATGGAGAAATTATTATTACAGAATGGGAGCCGAGCCAGCAGCTTTCAAAGAAAATTCTTTTTGCACCGCTTCATTATTTAGAACCTAAATCATATCGCAAATTTATAAAAAAAGATTTATATTCATATTTTGAAGGTTATGGGTTAAAAATTCAGCAGTACGAACACTGCGATTATACAAAAGTAGTGGTTCTGAAAAAGACAAACTTTAAATCCTCTTGTAATGAGCAAAAAGGGGAGATGGACTAGTACGGGGATAAATGAGAAGATGACCTTAGTCTTCTATGAAAAAGAATTTGATAAGCGGGTTGCCTTTCGTGTTTATAATGAATTTACAGATGAGGTTATAGAGCCGCAAAGTGTAAGAGAACGACTTAAAAAGAGAGTAGAAAATATACAAGAGAAATATATAACTTGACATTGGGTAAGTTATATTTATAGTGATACTAATCTTATCCTATCCGTTCAGCATTAGCGAGGCTGAAAATGGAAATTTTGTTTTAGGTGGCGGAGCAGCCACTATTAAAATTGAATTTCATATGGTACAATACTATTGTTGCGGAAACGTCCAATTTAGCATGAAGGGAGGACTGCACATGAAGATAACAGATCTTCTTGGAGAAGCAACAGAATATGATAAAAAGCAGGCAATTGAACGAAAGAAAGTGAAAAGCTGGCTTAAGAGTGTCAGTGCCTTTGCTAATACAGCAGGTGGAGTTTTGATTTTTGGTATTACCAACGATGAAGAAATTGTTGGTCTGGAAGATATTAAATCAGACTCTGAGTTTATCAGCCAGAAAATCAAAGAAAGAATTTCTCCATTCCCAGAAGTGGTGATGAAGCTTTATAAAACCGAAGATGGAAAAGAACTTCTGCTACTTCAAATTCCAGCGGGAGCTGAAACACCATATTACTATACTGGTGACGGTGTAACAGAAGCATATATCCGCATTGGAAATGAAAGTGTTGTTGCTGATGCGACTGAATTAAAACGTTTGGTCATGCGTGGGAGAAATTCTTCGTATGATTCCTTGATGTCCCCGTATAATTACGAGGATTTCTCATTTAGCAAACTTAGAGAACGTTATAAATCCTGGACTGGAAACAGTATGCTCGAGAAAAGTTTTGAGTCTTTTGGGGTTCGAGATGCACAAGGACGTCTTACTAATGCGGGCGCATTGCTTGCTGACGATGCCCCGATTCGATGGTCTCGTATGTTCTGTACAAGATGGAATGGACTGGACAAAAGCGGGGGACAGGTTGACGCATTAGACAGTGCTGAGTACACAGGTAGTCTTATCATTCTTTTGAATGAAGGTATGGGTTTTGTAAAGCGTAATATGAAAACGATTTGGAAAAAAACATCTGATTCTAGAATTGAAATGCCGGATTACTGTGAGCGCAGTGTTTTTGAAGCTTTAGTCAATGCGTTAATCCATAGGGATTATCTGATTAATGGAAGCGAAGTTCACGTAGATATGTTTGACGATCGTTTGATAATCTATTCTCCAGGCGGAATGCCTGACGGGACGCAAATTCAAGAACGTGATATTGATGATATTCCATCTACTCGAAGAAATCCAATTCTTGCGGATATTTTTGCTCGTCTTGGATATATGGAACGGCAAGGCAGTGGATTGGGTAAAATTTGTGCCGCATATAAAAATGCTGCAAACTACAAAGATAGTATGGAACCAACATTTCGTTCCAATCGTGTAGAGTTTACCGTAAAGCTTCCTAATTTGAATTATAAAGCATCAAGCAAAGAAGCTTTAAATGAGGCATTAAATGAAGCTTTAACAGAAAATCAAAAAGTGATTCTTGATATACTGCGTAATAATCCTTCGATTACACAGAAGGAAATAATTGCAAAAACACTATTGTCAAGAAGTACAGTTCAAAGAGTAATCAAAGAACTGACGGAAGTAGGTAAACTGGAACGAGAAGGTTCCAAGAAAACTGGCAGTTGGATTGTAAAAGAGTAAAAGAAAATATGTTATTTAGGATCTCCGTTGTTCTGGTGTGGAATGACGGAGATTTTCTATGCTAAGAGTTTCATAGAAAAAAAGTAAGCATCACACATAGTTGCAAATGTATCTGGAAAATTACGACAAGATGGACTAGTACGGGGATAAATGATATAATCGATTCAACAAATTTTGAAATTGGTGGTGAGAATAGATGGAATGGATAAATCTTTTTGGTGCGGTTTTTATAACGATAATTATGGTACCTAATATTATTTATGCAATAAAGTGCAAAGACGGTTTTGAAAATAAGTGGAATAATAAAGGTGTTGAAATTGTTGAACAGATAGGAAGATTTGGATGTTTTGGTTTTATGGTTGTCAATATTCCCGGAACTTGGTTTGGTTGGTGGTCTGATGAAGCCTTTGCGATGTATCTTATAATAAATAGTGTACTAGTCATACTTTATTGTGTGATATGGATTATTTGTTTTAGAAAAAACACAATTTTTAAGGCATTGGCTCTGTCTATTATTCCTTCAATAATTTTTATGTTCAGTGGAATTATGAGCAGGTCTGTATTATTGATTGTCGCATCGCTATTATTTGCACCTGCACATATATTGATTTCATATAAAAATGCAAAGTGTTAGATGAATTTGTGGCGGTGATGTGGAATGTTACTTCGAGAGTATGTTACTTCTGACTGTAAGCAATTAGCAGAATTATTTTATCAAACGGTTCATACTGTAAATGCCAAAGATTACACAAAAGAGCAGTTAGACGTATGGGCTACTGGTAATGTGGATTTGAAAGAATGGGATAAATCCTTTTTAGAGCATTATACGATAGTTGCAATTGAAGATGAAATTATTGTAGGTTTTGGAGATATTGATAAATCTGGTTATCTTGATAGATTGTATGTTCATAAGGATTATCAGGGGCATGGAATAGCTTCTGCTCTTTGTGAACGATTGGAACAATCGGTTATAGAGAATAAAATCGTTACGCACGCTTCCATTACTGCAAAACCATTTTTTGAACAAAGAGGATATTGTGTTGTCAAGAAACAAGAAGTAATGAGATGTGGAATTGCCTTAACAAACTATGTTATGGAGAAATAAGCAAATTTTGAAGTTTACTGAGGGAATACAAATGAGTGAAAGACCAGATTTGAATAAGGAATTAGATGGAGAAACTTTTCGAAGTTTTTATTATTTGAAGGAAGAATTAGTTGATTTTTGCAGAGAAAACAATCTACCTGTTTCGGGTGGAAAGATTGAGCTTACAGATAGGATTGCATGTTTTCTTGATACGGGTAAGGTGCTAAAAACTTCTGTGAAAAGAAAAGCAACAGCAGATGTTGGATTAATTACAGAGAATACGCTAATTG
>CAZUVY010000118.1:0-6077 GCA_964623905.1 uncultured Faecalimonas sp. | reverse complement strand
GTTGATATGATTCAGAATATTGAGCCACATGTTTATCATAATGAATATCATCCACAGAAGCCGGATGAAGACAGTTATGTAATGTATTTTGAGAATGGAAAGACGTTGGCAAAACGAAATCAGGAGGAGATTTCATTTCCGCTGATTCGTGAGATGAAAGAAAAAAATCCAGAAATTTCGGACAAAGTGACGTATCTTTTTACGATAGATGAGAAAAAATTTTATTTAGCGGAACAATTAGAATATGATGAAAATTATGTCTGGATAGGCAGAGAAGAATTTCGTACAGTAAAACCGGCCCATCTTGCATTTGCAGGGATCACAGCGTATCAGTTGAATCGCTGGTATCAAAGTCACAGATTTTGTGGAAGATGCGGACATCCGATGAAGCAGGATGCCAAAGAGAGGATGATGTACTGCGAGCAGTGTCATCAGACGGAATATCCAAAAATCTGTCCGGCGGTTATCGTAGGAATCACGGATGGAAATCGTCTGCTTCTTACCAAATATGCAGGAAGAGAATATAAAAAATATGCATTAGTGGCAGGGTTTGCAGAGATCGGGGAATCGATCGAAGATACTGTGAGACGTGAAGTAATGGAAGAAGTCGGTCTGAAAGTGAAAAATATTCAATATTACAAGAGTCAGCCATGGTCCTTTACAGATACGTTATTATTTGGATTTTTTGTAGAAGTGGATGGGGATCCACAGGTTGTGCTGGACAGAGAAGAACTTTCGGTAGCAGAATGGTTTGAACGTGAAGAGATACCGGTGAAAGAGAGCAGCGTCAGCCTGACAAATGAAATGATACTTTATTTTAAAGAAGGAAAAGTAAACAGGTGATTTCAATGAAGAGTGTAAAAGTGAAAAATGTATTGATGGATTTGGGAGTAGACATTCTGGGTGGTCTGTTCATCGCGATCGGTGTCTATAACTTTGCGGTGGCATCGGGATTTCCGGTGGCAGGTATCTCCGGAATTGCGGTGATTTTTTATCACTTTTTTGGAATTCCGATCGGAACCATGACGACACTTCTGAACATTCCGATCATTCTGGTATGTTATAAGATGCTTGGAAGGACATTTTTCCTAAAATCAATCAAAACCATGTTGATTTCTAATGCAATTTTGGACTTTGTTGCGCCACTGTTTCCGGTTTATGAAGGAGACTTGATGCTGTCCTGTATTTGTATGGGTGTATTTTCCGGGATCGGGTATGCGCTGATCTATATGCGTGACACTTCAACCGGAGGCGCGGATTTCGTGATCATGGCTGTTCGCAAATGGAAGCCATATCTTTCGCTTGGGAAAATCATCATTGCATTTGATTTTACAGTTGTAATTCTGGGAGGCATTCTTATGAACGGAAGTATGGATCATGTGATCTATGGTCTGATCGCTTCGTACATTCTGTCTGTGATGGTGGACAAGATGATGTATGGTGTGGATGCCGGAAAACTGACATTGGTCGTGACAGATCATGGACAGGAGGTTGCCAATAAGATAGATGAGCTGACGCAGAGAGGCGCCACCCTTTTAAAAGGTGTTGGAAGTTATTCCAAGGCAGAAAAACAGGTGGTTATGTGTGCCTGTAATAAAAAGCAGATGCATATGGTGCAAAAAGCAGTAAAGGAAGTAGACAGCAGAGCATTTATGGTGACGATGGAAGCCAGCGAAGTGCGTGGTGAGGGATTTAAACCGCATTAAGAAAATGTTAAAAAATGGAAAATAGTGAAATCTCTTGACGCATTTCGGCAATGGTTCGTATAATAGAACAAGCAATACAATAATGAAAATACTTTAAGGGAGAAAACGAATGAGATCAAAAGAATTGAATTGGAGGCGAATGCTGAATAGTATTCTGCTGGCAACGGTGATGTTCGTATTTACAGGCATGTATTTTTATATAGATGCCAATGCAGAGACAACTCGAATTGGTACAGTTGTAGTAGATACGAGTCTGAATTTCAGAAATGGTCCGGGAACAAAATATGATATTATAGGAACTTTGTATAACGGAGACAAAGGGACGATCATAGGCGAGGACAAGGATTCTAACGGAACCGTGTGGTATAACATGGTAGTTGATGGAACGAATGGCTGGGCATCCTCAGCATACATAAAAGTGACAGAACAGACGATTACAAATGATGATTTTGAAAGTTATTTAGAAGAACAGGGATTTCCTGAATCTTACAAAGCGCAGCTTCGTGCATTGCATGAACTTTATCCGGAATGGGAATTTGAAGCGCAGATCACAGGTCTTGACTGGAACGACGTGATCGCAGCGGAAAGTGAGCTTGGGGTCAATCTGGTAGCTGGGACAAGCCCATCTTCTTGGAAATCAACGCAGGAAGGTGCGTATGACTGGGAGACTGGTGAATGGGTAGAATATGATTCCGGCGGCTGGGTTGCAGCATCAGAAGAGATTATCAAGTTTTACATGGATCCAAGAAATTTCCTGGATAGTACATATGTTTTTCAATTTTTAAAACAAAGTTACGATGAATCGACTATGACTTCAGATGAGATTCAAAAGAAGGTAGACGGTCTGAACGTGATGGTTGATGGCACATATCTTGCAGGAGACTGCGAAGGCAGTACTTATGTGGATGTGCTGATGAATGCAGCAAGAACTTATGGTGTTTGTCCGTATACGATTGCATCGACTCTGATTCAGGAACAGGGCAGAGATGGAAGCGGTAGAAGTATTTCCGGTACGGTAGAAGGTTATGAAGGTTATTACAATTATTACAATATCGGAGCGTATGCAGAAGGCAATCTGACTGCCGTAGAGCGAGGATTGCTGTATGCAAAAGGTGGATCCGACGGTTCAGGAACTTCTTATGGAAGACCTTGGGATACCAGAGTGAAATCGATCAATGGCGGAACAGAGTATTATGGAGCTTCTTATATTAAAAAAGGACAGGATACGATTTATTTAAAGAAGTTTAATGTACAGGGTTCAAGTCCATACACACATCAATATATGACAAATGTTCAGGCGGCAGCCAGCGAAGGAAGTCATATTGCGGATGCTTACCCAGAGGGATCAAGAAATGCAAGATTATCTTTCAAGATTCCTGTATTTGAAAATATGCCAGAGTCAGCATGCGTGAAACCAACTGGCGATGGAAGTCCAAACTATATGCTGAAATCTTTAAGTGTATCTGGTTATGATTTATCTCCAGAATTCGATATGTATACGACAGAGTATACTGTAACGGTAGCAAGAGAATCTGACAGTGTAACTGTTTTTGCCAAAGCATGTGATACGAATGCAACTATTTCTGGAGCAGGTGATATCATATTGGATGCAGATAGTACAGTTGTTGATGTTATTGTTGAGGCAGAAAATGGCGATAGAAGAGTTTATACAATTACGATTGTGAAAGGTGATGTAGAAGAACCAGAAGTGCCGGAAGAACCGGAAGAACCAGACGAACCGGAAGAACCAGCGAAACCAACCTTGGAAGATTGTGCTGTTCCTACAACATTGACGGTCGGAAAAGCTTTTTCTGTAAAAGGGGTTATCAAATCAGAAGAAACGCTGACGAATGTTTCTGTGGCATGTGTAGATGTAGATGGGAATGTAATGACAGGATCAGAAGCATCTCCAAATACAACACGCTATGATATTGGAAAATTGGATGCCTATATTGAGTTCAACAAACTTAAGCCTGGAATGTACTATTACAGAATTACAGCAACAACAGATTCAGGGACTACGACACTTTTGGATGAACCATTTACCGTTTTGGCAGTTGAGGAGACGATTATAGAGGATACATATTTGATCGTACCATATTTGGATCATACATTTGCATTACATATAAAAGATAACTCAAATGAAAGTGGAGCGAACGTAGAACTTTACACAAAGGAAGATTCAAATTATCAGGCGATGAAAGCAGTGTATGCAGGGGATGGATATTATACGTTGCAGTTTGTGGAAAGTGAGATGTTGTTAACCGCAGGAGGCAGTGAAAGCGGTTCGAATGTATATCAGGCATCTGGAGATGGCACTGATTCGCAAAAATGGCAGATATTGCCAGTGGGTGATTCTTATTGTTTTGTTCCAAAGCATGCAACAGACTTGTGTTTAAATATACAGGATTCAAATCTTGCAGATGGAGTAAATATTGAAATTGCTGCAAGGTCAATCGCAGATACACAACGTTTTTCTATAGAAAATATCGAACAGGAAAAGGGAGAAACTATTATACTTTCTAGTCCGACAATCACTTCGGTTTACAGTAAAGCACAGAATTATGTTAAAGTGACGTGGACAGAAGTGGAGAATGCAGAAGGATATGAGTTATTCAGAGCAATCGATCCGGATGCAGTGGGAGAGACGACAGAAATAGATGAGGCAGATGGAAAGTGGTTTCGTGCAAAGACGATTACAAGTGGAGATACGGTTCAATACACAAATCATGGATTGACAGTAGGTCAGACTTATTACTACAAAGTGCGTGCATTTATTACGGACGAACAAGGAAATCGAGTGTATTCTGAATTCTCTGATGTGAATTATATGCCGGCTGCTGTTGTATTTGACAAGATATATAGTAATGCTACGTTCCGTGTTCGTATCCTTTGGAATGAAGTCAAAGGTGCACATGGATATCAAATCTGGCGCTTGAATGAGGATGGCACATGGAGCATCGTGAAAACGCTTGGTGATAAGGGAAATGAGTTGACAAACAATCAGGGAACAGCTACTTCATACAGTAATACAGGATTAGAAGCCGGGAAAACATACACATATAAAATGCGTGCGTTTTCTATCATAAATGGAAAGAAAGTTTATGGTGCTTATTCCGATGAATATACGGTAGTGACAAAGCCAGATACACCGGTTGTAACAGGTTCCAGCGAAAAAGCGGGAAGAGCGACGCTCAAGTGGGAGGCTGTAAATGGAGCAGCAGGATATCAGATTTGGATGAGTGAAAGTGATACTGGTGATTATACCATCGTGAAATCTATTACAGATAATACTACAACAAGTTATACAAAATATGATCTGACGAGTGGTAAAACTTATTATTTCAAAGTGCGTGTATATGCAGAAGTAAATAGCAAAAAAGCATTTAGTGAGTATTCTGATATGATCAGTATACAAGTTCGTTAAGGCTACATAAAAACAGCCTGTTTGCAATGAATGCAAGCAGGCTGTTTTTATGTACAAATGTTTATTCAACATCTTGAAGTGCAGCTTCGTTTTCTTCTCCTGTACGGATCTTTACAACTTTATCTACACTGTAAACGAAGACCTTACCATCTCCGATGTGACCTGTGTAAAGAGCTTTTTTAGCAGCTTCAATCACAGAATCTACAGGAATCTTGCTTACGACTACCTCTAATTTTACTTTTGGAAGAAGGGTAGCATCTACTTCAACTCCACGATACATTTCGCCGGCACCTTTTTGAATACCACATCCCATGACTTGAGTAACTGTCATACCTGTTACGCCGAGATCGTTGAGTGCTTTTTTCACTTTTTCATATCTAGAAAGTTTTGCGATAATGACTACTTTATAGATGCCTGTTGCAAGTGCATCAGGAACTTTTACAACTTTTACGGCTGCATCTTTTTGTAC
The DNA here is from genome assembly GCA_964623905.1 of uncultured Faecalimonas sp. GTDB lineage: Bacteria > Bacillota > Clostridia > Lachnospirales > Lachnospiraceae > Faecalimonas. Next base: position 475 of record CAZUVY010000118.1, on the reverse strand, counting down.
GGAACTAGCAGCTGCATAGTCGTCTGTACCAAGGTCTGTGTTTTCGTTTACTTCCATACCATTTCCCATATCCATGATACTGAATCCGGCATATGCAGATGGAAGACCATGTTCACAAGAGTCAAGACCAACAATTTCTTCTTCTTCAGAAACGCGAAGACCAAAGATTTTCTTGATCACAAGGAATGTAATTGTGATTGTAACAGCTGTCCATGCGCACACAGAGAGAACACCTACAATCTGTGTTAAAAGTAAGTCAATTCCACCGCCATAGAATAAACCTGTGAAAGTGTCATTTCCAGGTGCAGAAGTTGTTGCAAATAAACCTACTGCTAAAGTACCCCAGATACCATTGAGAAAGTGAACTGCGACAGCACCGACAGGGTCATCAATATGAAGTTTGTAATCCAGGAACCATACACCAAATACAACTAACAAACCGGAAACAATACCGATTACGATGGCACCAAATGCA
>CAZUVY010000117.1:0-6123 GCA_964623905.1 uncultured Faecalimonas sp. | reverse complement strand
ATGATGCTATGGAAGAAGTCATTTTAGATTTGTACTATTTTTATACTACCATCAGGGGTTTTATAGATGAAAGAAAAGAAATCAATATTCGATTATATAGGTCAGATTTTCATGGTGTATGGTTTTTCAATTATTTGTTTATGTGTATTTTGTATCCTGTTTGGAGAATCAGCAAAAAGATATTCTTCCATGTTTGAATTTGGAGATCAGGCACTTAGTAAGTGGACATTATTGCAGTTTCTGCTTGTATCGGTGGTAATTATAACGCTTCGTTATCTGTTTTTTACAGATATGCTCATCAAAAAGGCATCTGTGACGATGAGGACAATCGGCATGTTTGCTTCTGTTATTCTGGTGATTGTGCTGTGTGTAAAATGTTTTGGATGGTTTCCGGTAAATGAGCTGAAACCATGGATTTTATTTTTTATCTGTTTTGGAGTAAGCGCAGGCGTGAGCACCGCTGTTTTTACGATCAAAGAAAAAACAGAAAATAAGAAAATGGAAGAAGCATTGCTAAGATTGCAGAAAGGAGAAGAATAATGAAAAAGACAATTTCAATTTGTAATATCAAACATCGTTTTGGAGACAGAGTTGTTTTAAATGAGATCAATCTGGAAATCGGTCAGGGAGAAATATTTGGACTTCTTGGACCATCTGGGGCAGGAAAGACTACGCTGATCAAAATTTTGACAGGGCAATTAAAATGTTCGGAGGGAAAAGCTGTCGTATTTGGAAAAGCTTCTTCAGAATTAAGAGGAGAAGATTATAAAAAGATTGGGATTATGATGGATAATTTTGGATTATACGAGCGATTCAGTTGTTATGATAATTTAAAAATGTACACCATGATTCACGGGATTTCGCAGGAAAAGATTCTAGAAGTCTTAAAAAAAGTAGGATTGGAACATGCAAGTAAGACGGAGGTTTCTGAATTATCGAAAGGAATGCGAAACCGTATGCTGCTTGCAAGGGCAATCCTTTGTGAACCGGAAATTTTGTTTTTGGATGAACCGACAAGTGGACTGGATCCAAAGACGACAGAGGAGATTCACAATCTGATCTTGGAACAGCAAAAGAAGGGGACAACGATTTTTCTGACCACACATAACATGGCGGAGGCAGAGAAACTTTGTGATCACGTTGCATTGTTAAATGAAGGGAAAATCGTTGAATATGGTGCTCCAAAAGAAGTCTGCCGAAAATACAATCATCAAAAGAAGTTGTTATTACATTTAAAGAATGGAGAAGATGTTGTGCTTGCACATGCAAAATCAGATTTGCAGAGGTTGGTTGCGTATCTGGAAAAAGAAGAAGTAGAGACCATTCATTCGACGGAACCAAATTTGGAGACAGTATTTATGGAATTGACAGGAAGGAAGTTGGAATAAATGAAACATATAAAAGCGATTCTCTGGAAACAAATGAAAGATACAATCAAAAATAAAACCATCTTAATTCAGTTTGTGCTGTTTCCTGCTATGACGATCATTATGGAAAACAGCGTCAAAATCGAAGGAATGCCGGAACACTATTTTGCAAAGATGTTCGCAGTCATGTTTGCGGCGATGGCACCGCTTACAAGTACAGCATCTATCATCGCAGAGGAAAAAGAGAAAAACACATTGCGTGTACTCTTGATGTCTAATGTGAAAACATGGGAATATCTTACTGGAATCAGCATTTACATATGGACTGTGTGCATGGCAGGAGCCGGAGTGATCGGAGCTGCAGGTGGGTTTAGGGAAAAGGCTTTGTGTGAATTTGTGCTGCTCATGGCGATTGGGATTCTGGTCTCTACTTTGATTGGTGCTGCGATTGGTACCTGGAGTAAAAATCAGATCATGGCAACTTCCGTAACAGTGCCGGTCATGATGGTATTTTCGTTTATGCCGATGATCTCCATGTTTAATGAAAACGTTTCGAAAGTTTCAGAAATTTTGTATTCCCAGCAATTACAATTCTTGATAAATGAAGTAGGGAATATTGAGTGGACTTTTAAGCCATTTGGAATGATCGGTATGAATTTCATGATTGCGGTTGTTTTGTTTGTAATTGCATATAAAAGAAGTGGTTTGGAATAAAAATCGGGAAAAAAGACTTTTCTTATTTTCAAATTAGGAATATAGTGATAACAAGCCTCAAATGACAGGGTGATATCAAAAGGAAATAAGAGAGGAATTTGAAGATGGCGAAAGATAAGAAGGGATTAAATATAAGCACAAAATCGTTTATTACAGCGATTTTAGTGATATTTGTATTGATGATACTTACGTATGGATTGACATTTATTGTGCCTGGCGGAGGGATTCCATTTTGGAAATGGATCTTATCTCCAATATTGGTACTTGGTTCGGAAGATAGTGTATCGCTCATAGCTGTGCTTATATTTTTACTTGTGATAGGCGGCGTTTTTAACTGTCTGGATAAATGTGGTCTGATGAAATATATGCTGGATAAAATTACATTCCGTTTTGGAAAAGAGCGATACAAGTTGTTGGCATTTGTATCGCTTTTCTTTATGGCAATGGGATCGTTAGTAGGTTCTTTTGAAGAAAGCGTCCCTCTGGTTCCGATCGTAGTTGCACTTGCAATTCGACTTGGATGGGACAGTCTGGTGGGAGTCGGAATGAGCCTTCTGGCAATTGGCTGCGGATTCGCGGCAGGAATCTGCAATCCATTTACAGTAGGAGTGGCACAGGAACTTGCAGGTCTTCCAATGTTTTCCGGAATGTGGTTTCGTGCCGTCAGCTTTGTGTGTGTCTATATCTTGCTGGTGGGTTTTCTGTCTTACTATGCAAAACGTATTGAAAAGCCAGTGGAGAATGCAGCGGCGGAGGAAGCGTTTCAGCAAAATGCAAAAATGGATCGCGCATTAACCTGGTTTGCGGGTATAATGGGAGCAGGTATTCTGGCAGTTCTTAGCTCAGTGGTGATTACGTTTCTTCAGGATTATACAATGATCATTGTTGCAGTGGCATTTCTGGCATCTGGAATCACGGCCAGTGTGATGTCTGGAAGAGGCGGCAATATCAAAATGACGTTTGTTCATGGAATGCTGAGTGTGCTCCCGGCAGTGCTTATGATCTTGATGGCAAATTCGATCAAATATATTTTAGTAGAAGGAAATATTCTGGATACAATTTTAAAGATGATGATAGAGACAGCCCAGACACTTCCAAGATGGGGTGTGATTCTGTTCATTTATCTGATTGTGTTAATCATGAATTTCTTTATTGCATCAGGCTCGGCAAAAGCATTTCTGCTGATTCCGCTGATCGTTCCTGTTGCAGAAGCGTTTGGTATTTCTGCACAGCTTTGCATTGTAGCTTATGCATTTGGCGATGGGTTCTCTAATATTTTTTATCCAACAAACCCGGTACTCCTGATCGGACTTGGCGTTGCAGACGTGGATTATGGGAAATGGGTAAAATGGAGCTGGAAATTTCAGGTGATGAATCTGATTCTGACAAGCGGACTTTTGCTGTTGGGATTGGCAATTGGATATTAAGTAATTACAAAGGAGAAAGAAAATGGTTCTGTTTTTGACAAGCAGTCCTTGTGACGAAGCACCAGAGGGAGTAAATCTTCCATTTATACTGAAAGAAGAAAATGAGTTTCTGAAAAATATAAAGAAATATTATAAGAAAAATACGAGATGCCTGATGCTCTGTGCAGATCCGGAAGCATATGAATTTAACGATCGAATCCGAAAGGAATATTGGGAAGTATTTGCCTACCATGGAATGATATTTGATGAGATGTATATGTGTGATGAACGAAACAAGGAACGAATCGATCAAATGCTGGAGGAAAGCAGCATGGTTATTCTGACTGGAGGGCACGTACCTACACAGAATGCATTTTTTAAACGAATCGGCCTTCCGGAGAAAATCAAAGATTTTGAGGGTGTTGTAATGGGAATCAGTGCCGGTTCTATGAATGCAGCAAAGATTGTCTATGCACTTCCAGAAAATCCGGGGGAATCTGTGGATCCAGAGTATGACAGATTTCCGACGGGACTTGGTCTTACAGAGATTCATATGTGTCCACATTATCAGATGGTAAAAGACTGGGTCTTGGATGGAAGAAGACTTTTTGAAGAAATTGCATTCGAAGACAGCTTTGGAAGAAGATTTCAGGCATTTGTAGATGGCAGTTATGTGGTGAGTGAGAATGGAAAGAATGTCTTATATGGTGAGACATACGAAATAAAAGATGGAAAAATGAAAAAGATTTGTGAGAAGGATGAAAAAATAGTGTTGACATATCTGTAACGTTATGTTATTGTAACTTTAGTTAGAAAAGACTAACTAGTACAAATTTAGACATAACAATCCTTAATGTACAAACGACTCAAATGGAATGCACTTTGTGTACAGCCTGCACAGAGTGCAAAAAATTTGAGTTATAGTTAGATAAAACTAACTAACATACGTATGTAGTAAAATCATAGGGAGGATAGCAATGCTTGAGAGAATGATCGTAGATTATTGTGCACCGACACTTGCAAAAATGAAAACTGGAAATATGTTTAACTACAAATATACATCTTTGGATGAACTAAAAAGTGAAGTGGCAGAAGCAAATGAAAAATTGAATGAAAAAGATGTTTTTATTGATATTCTGAAAATTACAGATGCGCGTGCACTTGTGTATGTATATCGAAAAAAGATGTTAGAAGCAGATCTTGCAAGAGAGGGTGTTGAAAATCTTCTCAGAAAGTATGGTTATCAAAATATGGTGCTTTCAGAGTGTTTTATGGTTTTAAAACAACATCTTCGGGAGTCGGCATGTTTTCCGCATGAAATCGGATTGTTCCTCGGGTATCCTTTAGAAGATGTGCTTGGATTTATCAAACATGGCGGAAAGAACTGTAAACATTGTGGTATTTGGAAAGTTTACAGTAATGAATGTGAAACACGTCAGTTATTTGCAAAATACCAGAAATGTATGGAAGTATATTCCAAAGTATTTACAGGGGGAAGAACGATCGTACAGATGACGGTAGCTGCATAGGGCGGTGCATGCAGTAAAAAACGGTATATATGGGAAATAAAATTGGATTTAAGAAAGGAAATAAAGATTATGAGCAAAATTGCAGTAGTTTATTGGAGCGGAACGGGAAATACAGAAGCAATGGCAAATGCTGTTGCAGATGGAGCAAAAGCAGCAGGAGCAGAAGTGGCTATGTTTACTGCTTCTGAATTTTCAGCAAGCCAGGTGGCAGAATTTGATGCAATCGCATTTGGATGCCCTGCTATGGGAGCAGAGGTGTTAGAAGAATTTGAATTTGAACCAATGTTTGCAGACTGCGAAGCAGTACTTGCCGGCAAAAAAGTTGGCATCTTCGGTTCTTATGGATGGGGAGACGGTACATGGATGCATGAGTGGGAAGACAGATGCAAAGCAGGCAATATGGAACTGGTTGCAGACGGCGTAATGTGCAACGATGCCCCAGATGCAGAAGCTGTGGCAAATTGTGAAGCGCTCGGAAAAGCACTTGTGTAGGAGATAGAACACATCCTGTTTTCAAGTATGTAGGACTTCGGATTTTGTGAGAAATCCGGGGTCCATTTTTTGATTACGAGAGAATTATGGCAATGTTATGAAAGATTATAAATAGGCTCGTAGTTTTTCGCACAAAGTCTCTTCAAGAGAAATGAGACGGTTGCAGATTTCTTTTACTTTGTGGCTTGCATTTGGATATTGATTCAGGTATTTGTGCAGAGATTTTACTCCCATATCACAGCCTTCTGTCATAAGATCTGCAATCACAGTATCATCGTCATTCATAATCAGTTTCGAATTCGTTTTTACCCAGGACATCAGTGTTGCCATTGTGCTGGGATCCTTTTCTTTGATATCAAGCTGGTCCAGCATAGAATGAATTTCTTTCAAAAGTTTTTTATGATGGTCCTTCGATTCGATCAAAAGCTGGCGCAGTTTGGCATTTTCCACATCATCGATCACATCATCAATAGAAATAATGGCCATCTTGGTTCCGGCGTCGCATTCTTTTAGCAAATGGATAGAGTCTCTATTTTCCATGGCAATTTCTCCTTTATAATTTTGCCAATAGTATTCGAATGTAAATTTAATTTTATTCATATATTAATAGTAGTT
>CAZUVY010000116.1:0-6151 GCA_964623905.1 uncultured Faecalimonas sp. | reverse complement strand
GAACGTCCTGAGTAGTCAACACGTTTACCAAGTAAGTTCTGACGGAAACGTCCTGATTTACCCTTTAACATATCTGATAATGATTTTAATGCTCTGTTACCAGGACCTGTTACAGGACGGCCACGACGACCATTGTCGATCAGAGCGTCAACAGCTTCCTGAAGCATTCTCTTTTCATTACGTACGATAATGTCTGGAGCGCCTAATTCTAATAATCTTCTTAAACGGTTATTTCTGTTAATGATTCTTCTGTATAAATCATTTAAGTCAGATGTTGCAAAACGTCCACCGTCTAATTGTACCATTGGACGTAAATCTGGTGGAATTACAGGGATCACATTCATGATCATCCATTCTGGTTTGTTTCCTGAACCACGGAATGCTTCCACAACTTCCAGACGTTTTACGATTCTTGCACGTTTTTGTCCTGAAGCGCCTTTTAAATCAGCTTGTAATTCTTCGTATTCTTTATCAAGATCGATTGCTTTTAAGAGTTCCTGAATTGCTTCAGCACCCATACCAACACGGAAGCTGTTGCCCCAGTTGTTTCTAGCTTCTTGATATTCTTGTTCTGACAATACTTGTTTGTATGTCAGTCCTGATTCACCTTTATCTAATACGATATAAGATGCAAAATATAACACTTTTTCCAATGTTCTTGGAGATAAGTCAAGGATCAATCCCATACGGCTTGGGATACCCTTGAAATACCAGATATGTGATACCGGAGCGGCAAGGTCAATATGACCCATGCGCTCACGTCTTACAGTTGCTTTTGTTACTTCAACACCACAGCGATCACATACTACACCTTTGTAACGGATTTTTTTGTACTTTCCACAATGACATTCCCAGTCTTTGCTTGGTCCAAAAATCTTTTCACAGAAAAGACCGTCTTTTTCAGGCTTAAGTGTTCTGTAGTTGATTGTTTCAGGTTTTGTTACTTCGCCTCTTGACCATTCTAAGATCTTTTCAGGTGACGCCAAACCAATCTTGATTGCATCAAATGTAATTGGTTCGTATGCTGGTTCATTATTGTTTACTGGCATTTACGGCAATCCTCCTATTCTTCGTCTAACATATCGTCAAAATCGATGTCTTCATCATCAAAATCATCTGGGAAAATATCCTCTTTCACATCAACAAGTTCTTCGCCTTCAAATTCTTGTTGGCTGAAACCATGAGATCCATAAGATTCATTTGATTCGTATCTTCTGTCTCCTTCAATAATAGAATGTATATCTGTTTCGCCATAATCAATTGTTTCAACGATTTCTACTTCTGTATTGTCGTCTTTTAATACTCTTACATCAAGACCGAGTGACTGTAACTCTTTGAGGAGTACTTTGAACGATTCTGGAATACCTGATTCTGGGATGTTATCACCTTTGATGATTGCTTCGTATGTCTTCACACGACCAACAACATCATCGGATTTTACAGTTAAGATTTCCTGTAATGTGTAAGCAGCACCGTATGCTTCCAGTGCCCAAACTTCCATTTCCCCGAATCTCTGTCCACCGAATTGTGCCTTACCACCTAATGGTTGTTGTGTTACAAGTGAGTAAGGACCAGTAGAACGAGCATGGATCTTATCGTCTACTAAGTGGTGAAGTTTGAGGTAGTGCATGTGTCCAATTGTAACAGGGCTATCGAAGTATTCCCCTGTTCTACCATCACGAAGACGAACTTTACCGTCACGTGAAAGTGGCACACCCTTCCATAATTTTCTATGGTCTCTGTTTTCAGATAAATATTCTAATACTTCTGGAAGTAATTCTTCACCATGTTTTGCTTCGAATTCTTCCCACTCAAGATTTACATAATCATTTGCCAAATCAAGAGTATCCATAATATCTTTTTCGTTTGCACCATCAAATACTGGTGTTGCAATATTGAATCCTAATGCTTTTGCAGCAAGACTCAAGTGGATTTCAAGTACCTGTCCGATGTTCATACGTGATGGTACACCGAGTGGGTTAAGAACGATATCAAGAGGACGTCCATTTGGTAAGAATGGCATATCTTCTACAGGAAGTACACGGGAAACAACACCCTTGTTACCATGACGACCAGCCATCTTATCCCCTACTGAAATCTTTCTCTTTTGAGCAATGTAGATACGAACAGATTCATTTACACCTGGTGACAATTCATCACCATTTTCTCTTGTAAATACTTTCGCATCAACAACGATACCATATTCACCATGAGGTACTTTTAATGAAGTATCTCTTACTTCTCTTGCTTTTTCACCGAAGATCGCACGAAGTAATCTTTCTTCAGCTGTAAGTTCCGTTTCTCCCTTAGGAGTAACTTTACCAACTAAAATATCTCCTGCACGAACTTCTGCACCGATACGAATGATACCTCTGTCATCAAGATCTTTGAGTGCATCATCACCAACACCTGGGATATCACGTGTGATTTCTTCAGGTCCGAGTTTTGTATCACGTGCTTCTACTTCATATTCTTCAATATGGATTGATGTATAAACATCATCCTGTACTAATCTTTCACTTAATAATACAGCATCTTCGTAGTTGTAACCTTCCCATGTCATGAAACCAATGAGTGGGTTTTTACCAAGAGCCATCTCACCATTAGATGTTGAAGGACCATCAGCGATTACCTGACCCACTGCCACTCTTTCACCTTTTACAACGATTGGTCTCTGGTTGTAACAGTTGCTCTGGTTACTACGTAAGAATTTTGTTAATTTGTAAGTTCTCTTTGTACCGTCATCCTGTCTGATCACGATTTCTTTTGAAGTTGAGCGTTCTACAACGCCAGCTTCTTCTGCAACTACACAAACACCTGAGTCTACAGCCGCTGTTGTTTCGATACCTGTACCAACAACCGGAGCTTCTGTAATCATAAGAGGTACAGCCTGACGCTGCATGTTGGATCCCATCAGCGCACGAGTAGGGTCATCGTTTTCAAGGAATGGGATAAGAGCTGTTGCCACAGAGAATACCATCTTAGGTGATACGTCCATGTAGTCGAACGCAGTTCTTTCATATTCCTGAGTTTCTTCACGATAACGACCTGATACATTCTTGTGAACAAAGTGACCTTCTTCATCCAGCAATTCGTTGGCTTGTGCTACGTGATAGTTGTCTTCTTCATCTGCTGTCATGTACACTACTTGGTCTGTTACGACAGGATTCTTAGGATCTGTCTTGTCAATCTTACGATATGGCGCTTCAATGAAACCATATTCGTTGATTCTTGCATAAGTAGCAAGCGAGTTGATAAGACCGATGTTTGGACCTTCAGGAGTTTCGATAGGACACATTCTTCCATAGTGAGAATAGTGAACGTCACGAACTTCGAATCCGGCACGGTCTCTTGAAAGACCACCTGGTCCTAATGCAGATAAACGTCTCTTATGTGTCAACTCACCAAGAGGGTTGTTCTGATCCATGAACTGCGACAACTGAGAAGAACCAAAGAATTCTTTCACTGCTGCTGTAACTGGTTTGATGTTAATCAATGATTGTGGAGAAATACCCTCCAAATCCTGAGTTGTCATTCTTTCACGAACAACTCTTTCCAATCTTGATAAACCAATTCTATATTGATTTTGTAATAATTCACCAACTGCACGGATACGTCTGTTTCCTAAGTGGTCAATATCATCATCTGTTCCCATACCATATTCCAAGTGGATATTGTAGTTGATAGACGCTAAAATATCTTCTTTTGTAATATGTTTTGGAATCAATTCATTTATATTTCTACGGATTTCATCTTTAAGTTCGTCAATGTCCCCTGCTGTACTTTCAAGTAATCCTGCAAGTGCTGGGTAGTAAACGGCTTCTGCTACTCCAACTTCTGCCGGATCAATATCAACTACAGTCTCTAATCTTACCATCTGATTTGAAAGAACTTTGATGTCACGTTCTTCCCCTTCTACATCGATCCACACATATGGAACGGCTGCATTCTGGATGGCTGTAGCTTTTTCTCTTGTTAATTTTTCACCTTTTTCAGCGATTACTTCACCTGTGATCACACTCACTACATCTTGTGCAAGCACTTGGCCTGTAATACGGTTCTGAAGTGCTAACTTTTTATTAAATTTGTAACGTCCAACTTTTGCAAGGTCATAACGTCTTGCATCAAAGAACATAGCAGTAATCAAGCTTTCTGCACTGTCTACTGCAAGAGGTTCACCTGGACGAATCTTCTTGTATAATTCCAAGAGACCTTCCTGATAATCTGTTGCAACGTCTTTTCCAAAGCTTGCTAAAATCTTTGGTTCTTCGCCGAACATATCAATGATCTCAGGGTTTGTACCAATACCAAGTGCACGAATAAGCACTGTAATAGGTACTTTTCTAGTTCTATCTACGCGAACCCAGAAAACATCGTTGGAGTCAGTTTCATATTCTAACCATGCTCCACGATTAGGGATTACAGTAGAAGAATATAATTCCTTACCAACCTTATCATGTCCAATTGCATAATAGATTCCAGGAGAACGAACCAACTGGCTTACGATAACTCTTTCTGCGCCGTTGATAACAAATGTACCAGTTGCTGTCATCAGTGGGAGGTCTCCCATAAAGATTTCATGTTCGTTGATCTCATCTGTTTCTTTATTATAGAGCCTTACTCTTACCTTTAAAGGTGCTGCATATGTCGCATCACGCTCTTTACATTCTTCGATTGTGTACTTTACATCATCTTCACATAACGTAAAATCTACAAATTCCAAGCTTAAATGTCCACTGTAGTCTGAGATAGGCGAGATGTCTGCAAATACTTCTTTTAATCCAGCTTCAAGAAACCATTTGTATGAATTTTTTTGCACTTCGATCAAATTTGGCATCTGTAATACTTCTTTTTGTCTCGAATAACTCATACGTGAACTTTTTCCGCTTTTAATAGGACGAATTCTGTTTTTCTCCATTGACGTTTCACTCCTCGTATATATTTTTGTCACAACTCAGCTATCCAAAAACACCAACCTTTTTTGAAGGCTGCCTGTGACTTGTATGGCTGAATGTAACGGGGTACATTGCACTAAAATGTGCGAAAATCCTAATTTTTTGAATCCTTTTGCACTATTATTAGTACACACTACTCCACAATAGTGCATTTTTAAATGTACCACAATATCCAAAAAGTGTCAACAATTTTTATGCATATTTTTTTAATTTTTGTATGGATATCTATTTTACCTTCTGAATATCAAAAAGCCATACCGTAACCATCTTCAGTTACAATATGACTTTTCTTAATTCTAATATAAAAACTCTTCCAGTACCGCTTTATTGGCATCTATATCTACCTGGAGAACCGACATTCCATTATATGTCTCACCTGTATAAGTACCAACTGCCGGAACGCTTGTCTGCTGCACGGTAAGGTTATCCAATGCCAGCACTTTGATTGCCATATCATAGATTGTATTCACATCCATGTTTGTTTTAACCTGCCCCAAACAAAAGTTTACTAGCGTAAGTAAATCTGCCGGATCTTTGTTCGACATCACTTTTCGATAGATGCCATTCATAACGCTGCGCTGTCTTCGCGTTCTTCCGAAATCACTGTCAAGTGTACGATTTCTTGCATGCATCAGCGCTTCTTCTCCATTCAGAACATTGACACCTTCATATATATCTGTATTTCCATACTGATGATAAAGTGCTGCCTCTTCCGCCGTGATTGGAACCTCAATACCGCCAATCTTATCGATTACATTTTTCAGATTTTCAAAATTAATTGTAATATAATTCTGAATATCCAAATCATATATCTGATTCAGAGTATTGATCGTAAGTCCGGCACCGCCATACGCATAACTATGTCCAAGTTTCGTAAGGCCATATCCCGGTATTTCAACCAGTGAATCTCGCATAAACGAAACGATCGTTGCCTTATTTTCCAGCTGATTGAAAGAAACAAGCATCATGGTATCAGAACGACCCATTTCTGCATCCGGGTCACGTGAATCTGTACCGATTAAAAGTACATTAAATACATAATCTTCCTTCTGTTCTTCCTTGATGATTGGAACATTTTCTGAAAATAATGTTTCTTCATCAATCTCTTCTTTTTCAACTACTGCAACAGTTCCCTCTCGCAATGTAGCAATAATCGAACCATATATCCAAAAGATTACCAAAAGAATCAGCAAAAT
>CAZUVY010000115.1:0-6286 GCA_964623905.1 uncultured Faecalimonas sp. | reverse complement strand
GGATACTTTAGAGCAAGTCGCTATGGAAAATATCTTTTAACACAGGTCAATGCATTTGGAAGTAAGGCTGATGCTAAGGTATTCTTTGAACTTTATGATTTTGATATGCAACTGAGATTATTATTGTTTAAATATTGTAAGAAGGCAGAAGTTTATTTTAAGAGTGCGATTGCAAATGCGGTCTCGCTAAAGACTGGAGATGCAGGTTTTTACTTGGATAAGCAATATTATACTCCTACCAAGAGTGAAAAAGATAAAAAGACCAGAAATAGAAATGTATCATTCTTTAATACAAAGTTTTTTGTCAGCTTAACCAATGATGAAGAAAAATTGAGAAGAGATGTGGTTAAACATCCGGAATTGAAAGAGTATCGTAGGGGTGGAACACGTCAAAACAATGTTTTGCCTGTATGGGCGGCTTTTTCATATTTTGAAATGGGAACTATGGTTATGCTTTATTCGTATTTGCGTGGTGATTTGCGAAAGGAAGTATTGGATTATACATACCCAGGAAGTAATTATAAAAAGGAAGTAACCAAGCAGATGGATACATGGCTGGATGCAGTCAGAAATCTTAGAAATTACTGTGCTCATCACTCTATGCTGGTAGGCATGACATCTTCGGTGGTAATACCGGACAATAGAGACAGTGCAGATGTTCTTACGGATAATACAAACCTGTATTCAAGATTGTATGCGTTAAAGAAAATATTGCCGCCAAAAGATGCAAATATGTTGGCGAAGGAATTAGATAAACTTATATCAAAAACGAAATTGGATATATATAAGATGAACATTTTGCCGGCAAATTGGAAAGAATTATATGATAAAATATTGTCTTTGTAGGGATAATTAATTTGTTTGTGAATATAATAAAAAAGACCGTAGGAAGGCATGGGTAATGCCTGAATCCAAATATTCCATTGGCGGGTAGGCAGCTACGAATAATAGCTGTCTATTTTTTTGCTTATCTCCCAAGCAATTAGCTTAATTAAATTTTTCTAAAATCAATCTATTGGCATTATAGTCAAGTGGGTGGATTATTCATAGAAAATTAAGCTTACTGTATAATTGTTTCAAGAAATTTTGGAAATGATAGAAGCTGGGAGGTGATTAAGATGCAGACCGAAATCAATTATAAACAGTTGGGAAAGCGAATCGTTGAAAAACGTAAAGAGAAAAATTTGTTGCAGAAAGATTTTGCGGATATGCTCGGAATCGCAGTTAATCACCTGAGTGATGTAGAACGTGGTGTGAAAAGACCATCGTTGGAATTGCTCATGAAAATCAGTTGCTTGCTAAACACACCGGTAGACTATTTTGTAAAGGATATGCCTAATGCTTGTTGTGATTATATCATCAACGGAGAATTGGCTATTGTTTTGGAACAGTTTACCCCTCGTTCATTAAATTTGATTTACAAAATGGCACAGGAAATATTGGAATATCAGAATAGTGCAATATCAAGAGAAGAATAAGTGTGTGCAACAGATTTTGGGGCACATTGAAAATGCTTTATACCGCAGGATAATCAGCCAGACGCTGATGTTTTGCGGTTTTTCTTTTTTACATAAAACTTGTAGGAGGAAGTTTGGATGGAACAAATGAAGGAATTATTAGAGGAAGATGTACAGACGAATGATTATGTTCAGTATGCGGTTGCTTTTGAAAAACATTTAAGCATGTTGGAAAGGGAACTTCATAGCGAAGAAGAGCCTGACCTTATAGCAAAGAAAGCGTTGATTGCAGCAGCAGAATTCTATGATGGAGACTGGTGTGGCATTATTGAAGGTGATCTGGAGATGGAAGCGTGGTGTCCGGTGCTTTGGTACGATTGTGAAACAAAAGGCATGACAGAAACCAGATTCAGAGAGCTGGAGGAATTTGCTTCATTCGAAAGATGGGTAAAGGCCTTGTATGCTTGTGAACCGGTCATCATTCCGGATACCAGTGATTGCAAGGAAACAAATCCTGGAGAGTATGAATTATATAGCAGGTGTGACGCAGATTCTATTCTGGCTGTACCATTTTGGAAGAATCCGGTTGGCTTTCTGATTGTTCGTAATCCGAAGAGGTATATCAATCGAAGCAGTTTCTTACAGATGTTGGCGTATGTTGTATTTTCGTCTGTGACAGAGAAGAAATTGCTGGATAGAGGAAACAGGGCTTTTTCTCCTGATAGCATAAAAGATGATAAAGATGTGCTCATCAATATGTTTGGTAAAATGGAAATATATACGTCAAAAGGTGTACTGAGAGAAGATGAATTGAATGCTCCGATTATGTGGCGCTTTGTTGCTTATCTTCTTATGCATAAAAACCAGGCAAATCTTCCTTCGACGATTTATGAAGCAATCTGGGAGGACGAAGATCTTAGTAAAGCGGGCAGCAAGGTAAAAGCGGCGGCTTTCCGTTTACAAAGTGCTTTAAGTATTATATGTGATCATCGTTTGGTAATTTCAACGGCAAAAGGATATCAGATAAATCCAGAACTGAATATTGTTACGGATGTGGAACAGTTCGAAGAACTCTGGAGACAATCGCTAAATGCAGTAACACTCCAAACAAAAATTAAGTTACTACAGGATGCGATTGAGCTGTACAAAGGAGATATTTATACATCTGCAAGCGGAGAGCATTGGCTGATGCCTCATGAAATTTCATACAGATATAAGTGCCTGGGATTTTGTAACGAATTGATGAAATTATTTTTTGAATCACAGAATTATACAAGCGTGCAGCATTATGCACATAGGGCATTGGAACTGGATGAAGCGAATCCAGATGCATATTATTGGAAGATTCGAGCATTAAAGAAGAAAGATTCCATGGGAATGGTAAAGGGAGAACTTCTGATGGCAGAGCATGTACTTGGACCGGAGCTGTATGAAGAATTGATAAAGAAATTGGAGCGAACAAAGGACTGCGATTAGAAATTTGACTGAAATTTGACCGTGAAATAACCGTCAAATAACCCGAATTTTAAAAACAACCGTCAAATGACCATAAAGTAACCACGGAATAACCCGGAAACAACCATGAAATAACCCTCATAGTCTATAATCTCTTATCAGAGCATGATAATCGAGCTGTAGATTATGAGGGCTTTTATTTTGCAAGGAAAGGAGCTGATGCTTTATCCGACAACCTTACCGAATATCATAAAGTCGCTATATGGCTTAATGATGATCGGGGCATAATTCGGGTTCAATGAATGTAATTGAATTCCGTCCTCTGTCTGAATGAATTTTTTACAATAGGCTTGCCCGTCATAGAAGAAGATACCAATTTCACCAGTATCAAGTGATTTCTGCTGATGGATCCAGATAGTCTGACCATTGATAAATTGTGGTTCCATACTGTCTCCGGAGATACGGACACCAAAATCTGCGAGAGATGATACTTCATCACCGACTTCGATTTCCTGATAGTTATCAGAATCGAGGAATTGACCGGTTCCGGCTGATACCGGAAGATCGTAGAAACGAAGTTTTCTTCTGAAAGGTATGATATCTGCGACAGGTTTATTGTACATTCCGCTGATCTTTAAAAGATTGATATAATCTAATACTTTATCCTGGCCTTCTCTGTTCAGGGAATGGAACGGGTTGGAGCGAGTGTTCAGTTGAAACGTGTTGTTTATATCATTGATATTGAGTATTTCGCATAAAGAAAAAAATTGTAGCACATTCGGAAGTGTCGTATTACTTTCCCATTTACTGATTGTCTGAGGAGATACATCGAAACCGTGTGAATGCATCAGACTTGCCAGCTCTTTCTGAGAGAGTTTCTGTTCGTTTCTGCAATTCTTTAGTAAGTTTCCGAATGATTTCATATAAGTCACCTGCCTGTCTTTTGTATATATAAAGATTGTATAGGGAAAATACGGAAAAGTCAACAGGATGTAGTGAAAAGTTGCTTTAAAAGTTATATAAAATATAAAATAGGACTTGAAATTGCCTTAGAAGTGAATTATACTATAGCTACACAAAAACTCGAACAAATGTTCGTGGTTCGAAAGGAGGATAGGATGGAAAGAACAATTTTACATTCGGATTGTAACGCATTTTATGCCAGTGTAGAAATGCTTCACCGTCCAGAAATGAAAGGGAAACCACTTGCAGTCGGTGGAGATCCGGAAGCACGTCATGGTATTGTATTGACGGCAAATTATCCGGCGAAGCGACTGGGTGTGAAGACGGGCATGGCGCTCTGGCAGGCAAAGCAGGTTTGTCCCGATATCGTTTTTGTGCCTCCGAGAATGGATTTATATCTTCGGTTTTCAAGGTTGGCTCATGAAATATATGCAGATTATACAGATTTACAGGAACCATTCGGTGTGGACGAATCCTGGTTGGATGTAACAGACAGTACGAGCTGCAAAGGAGATGGGCTGAAAATTGCCGAGGAAATCAGCAGAAGGATTAAATTTGAATTAGGAATTACCGTAAGTATAGGAGTGAGCTGGAATAAGATCTTTGCAAAATTAGGTTCTGATTATAAGAAACCGGATGCGATCACAGTAATCAATAAAAAGAATTATCGTGAGATTGTATGGCCACTACCGGTATCCGATCTTTTATATGTAGGAAGAGCAACGGAAAAGAAATTGAAGTTGTGGGGAATACATACGATTGGAGAATTGGCACAAGCGGAACCGTCGTTGCTGCAGAAACAGTTAGGGAAGATGGGATTGATTCTTCATTTGTTTGCAAATGGGGAAGACCAGACGCCAGTCAGCAAAGAAGATTATCGGGCACCCGTTAAGAGTATCGGGAACAGTACCACGACTCCCAGAGATCTGGTCAATAATGAAGATGTAAGGATTATCGTATATGTACTGGCAGAAAGTGTTGCTGCCAGACTGCGAGAGAACAATTTTAAATGCAGGGTAGTTGAGATTTCTGTTAGAGATAATGAGTTATCCAGTTATTCAAGGCAGAGAAAGATTGAACTTCCTACAGATATTACATCTGAAATAGCAGAAGCTGCGATGGAACTGTTCTGTCAGAGCTATCATTGGAACAGGCCGATTAGAAGTATTGGTGTCAGGGCATGTGACCTGGTTGATGCACTCATACCGGTGCAGTTAAGTCTTTTTATCAGTGAAGAGAGAAGACAACGTTTACATCAGATGGACCTTGCGGTTGACCAGATACGAAAAAGATTTGGATTTGAGAGTATTCAGAGAGGTTTGATGTATCAGGACAGGCTATTGTCGGCGGTTAATGCCAAAGAAGATCATACCGTTCATCCGCATGGATATTTTGAAGGTGGTAATCGTACAGGTGTTGAATTAGTAGATTTAAGTTAAGGTAGAGTCATGGATAAAGCAAAAATATATGTGAAAGTCGAAGCAGAGTTTAGTCCCGATGGCACTTTACGCCCACAGTGTATCATCTGGGAAGATGGCAGATGATTTGAGATAGATAGAATTACAGATTGCAGAAGAGCAGCGAGCCTGAAAGCAGGTGGTGCTGGACTTCGATATACATGCATGATATGTGGAACGCCGCATTATCTGTTTTATGAAGAAAATTATAAATGGTTTGTAGAAGCCAAATAAAGAAATGATAAGCAGCCGGCAGCATGGAGACATGCATCGGAACTTGCCGGTATGACACCCGAAGGTCAGCTTTTCATATAGATACGGACCCATATGGTTTTCATTCCCTTTGCCATATGGGACGGAGTGAGTGAGATATATTTATAATATGTAGTGATGATGTTGAAGGGAGATATACAATTGAGCAGAAAAAACACAGGGGCATGGAACACAATCTGTTCCCTATGCGAGATGGATAATATTGATGGAAAACAAATGTATGAAGGAGCAAAAATGCTGTTAGGAATCTACAGAAAGGTATGTTGGTCCACGATAGGACGTGCAGACATGGTGGCAGAAGAAATCTGTTGTTATTGCGGTTCTGATCTGGATGGGGCCTTACTTTATCTGGAAGAATTTGCACCGGAGAAAGAAAAAGAACAGTTTGAAAGCAGAATTAAAACTCTGTTTGAAACGCGCTGGATGGTGGAATTGGTAGATTTTGCAATGCTGAAAGTACATGATTTTCCTGAAAACGGTCAACTGTATCATGAGATTATTTCCAAATGTTTTCTGACGAAGTTTAAATATACGGAGAATGAACTATTGGAGATATTAAATCTTGAGCGAAGCAGATTTTATGATAGAAAAAAAGAAGCAATCATGGTGTTTGGGCTTTCCTTATGGGTGGTAATCGTACAGGTGTTGAATTAGTAGATTTAAGTTAAGGTAGAGTCATGG
>CAZUVY010000114.1:0-6536 GCA_964623905.1 uncultured Faecalimonas sp. | reverse complement strand
CCCATGTGATTGATACCGTATTTGAGCATTGCAATACGTTCGATACCAATACCAAATGCAAGTCCTGAGTATTTTGAGGAATCAATGTTACAGTTTTCCAATACTTTATTGTTTACGATTCCGCCGCCTAATACTTCGATCCAGCCTGTTCCTTTGCAAAGCGAACATCCTTTTCCGCCACATTTGAAGCAGCTAACGTCTACTTCTACAGAAGGTTCTGTAAATGGGAAGTAAGAAGGACGAAGTCTTGTCTTTGCTTCATCAGAGAATAATGCTTTTACAAACTGATCCAGCATACCTTGTAAATCGCAAAGTGTAATGTGTTCGTCTACAACTAAACCTTCCATCTGGCTGAACATTGGTGAGTGAGTTGCATCACTGTCAGAACGGAATACTTTACCTGGTACAAGAACCTTGATCGGTGGTTTTTGTGCATCCATTACACGGATCTGTCCTGGTGATGTATGTGTACGAAGCAATAAATCTTCTGTAAGCCAGAATGTATCCTGCATATCTCTTGATGGGTGATCTTTTAATACATTTAATCTTGTAAAGTTATGATCGTCATCTTCGATTTCTGGTCCTTCAAATACATCAAATCCCATTCCAACAAATACATCGATAATTTCGTTCTTAATACATGTCAATGGGTGAAGGTTTCCTGCTGCCTGTTCTTTTACTGGAAGTGTTACGTCTACTGTTTCTTCTTCGTAACGAGCAAGCATTGCTTTTTTGTCAATTTCTTCTTTTTTTGCATCATAGAGAGCCTGTGCCCAATTTTTAATTTCGTTTACAGCCTGTCCATATGCTTTCTTTTCTTCTTTTGGAACGTTTTTAATTCCACTCATTAATCCCTGGATTTTACCTGTTTTGTGAAGATATTTGGTCCAGAATTCTCCAAGTTGTTTCGCATCTTCAACAAGTGCTAATGCTTCCTGATATTCTGCTTTGATTGCATCCATGTTCATCTTTCATTCTCCTTTAAAAAATTGTTAAAAAAAATCGCCCCTATAAAAGGGACGAGGTTAATCGCGGTACCACCCTAATTTTCAGCTTATGCTGAACACTCGGACTGCGTAACGTGCAGATACGTTATCTCCTACTGATAAAAATCTATGTTCAAAGATACAGCTCCCGTGCGAAATTCACTCACTATCTGAACCTAAGGAAACTTACAGCCGGTGATTTCCTCTCTCTGTTGGAAAATAGTTCATTACTAGACACGTTCATTGCTTTTTTATATTCAAATACCATTTCATTTTATCATATTAATTTTCATTGTCAAGTTGTTCCTCAAGTAAAACATTGATTTCTCCGCCGATCAGCATAATATACATACAAAAATACAGCCAGAGCATGATCAAAACAATGGTAGTCAAACTTCCGTACATATTGGAAAATCCTTTGAAAATATCCATATAAACCGAAATCACAAAGGATGCCAGCGTCCATCCAAATGATGTAAATACTGCACCTGCGATCTGGTTTCGCATCTTTCTTTTGTTATTTGGTAAAAAGCGGTAAATACAGATGGAAAATACGATCAACACACAGATAATCGTAATCGTTCGGATTTCAATGATAAAATCCGTGATATATCCAAAGACTGGCACGTGTTGATTCACCCATAAACTGATCGTGTTACCAAATCCTAAAAGAACCAAACTCAGTACAATTACAATAATCAATAAAAACGTATAAATCGCCGCACGAATACGAAGAAAGATATAATTTCTTGTCTCACTTTGATTATAGATGCAGTTCAGTCCATTCGTGATGGCAAGCGTTCCCCTTCCTGCCGACCATAGCGCTACCAGCCCTGTCAAAGGGATGACTGCCTGAGACTGATTATATACTTCATTTATTATGGAAATAATCGTATTGCGGATCGATGTAGGAAAAAATTCATATGCAACTGTCATCACGTCTGCTTTTGTAACCGGAGTATACTGTACCAGAGTCAACAACAAAAGAATGATCGGAATCAAAGAAAGCACCAGAAAAAACGCAGACTGTGCCGCGTATGCACCCACATGATCTTCTGCAATTTTATCTGTAAATTTGAATATCTTCTTTATTAACTCTCTCATAATTTGTTCCTCATAGTCTCTTACTGTATATTATTCCCATTTTACCAGATATCTACATATCTTTCCCAATCTTTCGAAATCATAACATGTTTTTTTCATTTCGTAAACTGTCACTTTTTATTTTATTTCAACACCAGAATAAAACATTGTCAGTATTTCACGATATGTTTTTCCTGCTTTTGCCATTTCATTTGCACCATTCTGGCTCATCCCGATCCCATGTCCATAACCGCCGCCCTTTAAAATATAGGATTCTTCCTCCTTTGAAACTGTAAAAAATGCACTTGGCAAGAGTTTCGTACTGTTTATTACTGTTCCGTCCTGCTTCTCTATCGTATATCCTTCCCCTCCAAGCGCTTTCCGGATCTTATTCTCTGTCTCTACCACAATTTCTCCGCTGTCTCCGACAGCCGTGATCTGTTGCGCGATTCCTCCCTCTCCCTGTTTTGTTACAGCAAAAGACTTGAGATTTCCGATTTCAATTCCTGTATTAACTTCAAGCAGCTCACAAAGAGTCTCTGCCGGAATTGTTGCTGTCCATCGATACCAAGGCAGATCTTCTTCGTATATCTTTCCTTCTTCATCACAGATCGTGATACTCTTTAAATATTGATTGTTCTGATTTACTTTCCTCCCCCATGCTGTTATACTCGCCGATGTTCCGCATGAAGTGGAATAATAATAGGCAGTGGCAACCTGATTCTGATACCATAACAATTCCCCAGCCGTTTCATTAACTGCCCGAATCGTACTTTCCTGTTCTTTCGAATTTCCATACACTTGAAACGAGGTACTGTCATCTACATGCGCCTGATACTCTGGATAGGAGTACGTTCTCGTCTGATTATAGGCATAGCTTCTCGCACAGACAGCCTGGGCTTTCAATGCTTCCTGCTCATAGGAAGCTGGCATTTCACTTGGAACTACGGCATACAGATATTCTTCCATTGGAAGCTCATTTACTATGACAATGCCTTCTGCTGTTTTAAAAAGTTCAAACGTTCCTCGGTAGGAAGGGACTCCATATCCTCTTTGTATGGACTGAAGATTTATTTTTCCTGCATTATTTTTACATTCAATTTTTATCGTCCCTTTTTCAAATCTTTCATCTTCGGGTGTAATTGTGATTATCTCGGAAGCCGGGTATTCAGTCGTCTCTTCTCCACTTTTCAGAATCAGACCCGAACCAGACTGAAATCTTACCTCTGTATGCGTAATTTCTGCAAACCCGTTTGATTTGATCAAAACCCTCACATCCCCAAATGCAGCTATGTCCTTTCTCTTTGGAAGTAAGGATTCTATCTTTAATTGCAGATAGGACGTTTTCCCATGCAGATTATTCAAGACCATGACATCAATTGCAGCGATCAGAAGCAAAACGGCTCCCCAATATAGTATTCTTCTATTTCTAAACATAACTCTCTTGTCCCAGTTTTTGTTTATGTATATGAGGGACTAGTTGGTTTTTATGCACAAAATAAGCAGCCACTTTCGTGACTGCTTTTATCTTTTGTTTCACCCAAAATGCCGTTTCCCGTATTTTGACTCCTAGCCAAAGCTAGGTGGGTGACCGCATCTGCTTTTCTGTCTTCCACTACGCAATGATGGCTTGACATATTACAGAGATATAGGAATCCCGTTTAAAGTACTGTAGGTTCAAAATATCGGGAGCATCGCACACCCCAGGTTTTCTTGTTGTTATTATAAAACAATGTCGAACATATTGCAACCTCTATCCATATTATTCTTTGATTCCTATATTTTATGACTTACAATTTATGGATTTTTAAATTTCTATTTCAAAATGTTCAAATAAAATCTTTTCTGCCTCTGCATTCCACAATCCTCTGTGGTTTTTGCATGATTCTGCTAACTTAGCAAACAATGGATCTGTTTCTCCTAATTTTTCAAAATCATCGATCGCTGTAAGAGGCATATCAAATTGTGTATATGTCAATTTCTTGCCGCCTGGAATCTTTGGTAGATTCAATGTTGCTTCCGCAATACTGTCAATACCGCCGATATGTGTCACCATAACTGCTGGTTCAATGATTCCTTTTGCTGATAATTCATTCGTTTCGATCAAGTCATCATTATTTCCGCCAGTTGTTCCAAGAATATGTGCGCTTGTATAATGGCAATTGTATAAATTAATTCCTGCTGTAAACTGGTTATCAGAAGGACCTGCAAAGAAATTCATACATCCATCAAATGCCATTACTTTGTCACCAAGTTCAGCAACTTCTTTTACTGGAACATATACAAACACATCATCATATCCATGTCCATCTGTAATATCCATCAGTTCTTTCACTGGATCTGCCATTTTTGCTGTGTTTACATATAATAATTCCACGCCATGTTCTGCTGCATACTCTGGTGTGATTACTTCTTTTGCTCTTGCAATCTTTTCATCGTTTACATCCGTAACTACAATGCGTTTTGGTTTGTTTTCAAAACGGATACCATAGCTGACTGCACCAAGTCCCATTGGTCCACATCCACCCATGATAATGATGTTTCCGTCTTTCTTTGTTCCCATTTCATGATTGTAATTTCTTTTATTTGTATGATAATTTGCATGGTATCCACCGATGATACAGCTCATTGGTTCGCCCAAAGATGCTTCAAAGAAACTTTCTCCATCATAATTCATCAGGCATCCAAGCTCCATTACTTCATGTGGAATGATGCAGTATGTGCAGGCACCTCCAAAATATTCATATGAATATCCTGGTGAAGCAAGACTTCCTTTGTAATTTAATGCTGGCTGCTGTGCAAATCTTTGTCCCGGTTTAAACTGATCTTTCCATTTTTCTCCCACTTCTACGATAACACCTGCAAACTCATGTCCTACAATGATTGGATTGGTATCAATGTTTTGTGGCGCTCTTTTGTGACGCTTTCCCTGCTGTACTAACTTGTATGTTGACATACAAATACTGTCACTGATCACTTTTACTAAGATTTCATCCTCTTTGATCTCAGGAAGTTCAAATTCTTCCAATCTCAAATCCATCTCTCCATACATTCTGACTGCTTTTGTCTTCATTTGTGTTTCTTCTCTTTTCTAATTTAATTCTACTATTTCGACCTGCTTCAGCAATTCATCTACCACATCTCTTTTTGGTGGTTTTGTTCCAATCGTTGTGACTGCTCCTGCTGATGTTGCCATTCCAAGTTTTACACACGCTTCAAATGAAAGATTCTGAGTCATTCCATAAGACAAAGCTGCTACCATTGCATCTCCAGCTCCCACTGTAGAATGTGCTTTGATAGAAAGTCCTGGACATTTTACTACTCGTTCTTTCGTCACAAATAACGCGCCTTCGCCTCCCATTGAGATTGCCACAGTTTCAATTCCCTGTTTTAAGAAGTCTTTTCCAATAGATACCAGTTCTTCTCCACTTAATTTGTGGTCAGCCTTTACATACTCTTCCAGTTCTACACGATTTGGTTTGATAATATCCGGCTTCGCTTCTAAAGAATTCAGGAACAGTGCACCATCTGCATCTGAAAATACTTTTGCACCTTTTTTATGTACTTCTTCGATAATTCTTTTGTAAATCGTTTTTGGAACTCCTGCCGGAATGCTTCCTGCCAGAATAAATAGCGTATCTTCATTTGCATATCCGATCAGTTTCTCCATTAATTCTTCCAGTTTTTCTTCTGTGATCACAGGACCCGGCTCATTCAGCTCTGTTACGATTCCATTTGGTTCTACCACTTTTGTGTTCGTTCTTGTCTCTCCTGCCACTTCCACGAAATCATTTTGAATTCCCAGTTCATTTAACACTCTTTGGATGGTCGTTCCGCTGCTGCCACCGATAAATCCAGTTGCAATTGTCTCTCCGCCAAGCTCCTTGATTGTTTTGGAAACATTGATTCCTTTGCCGCCTGCATCCAGAACAATGTTTTTCAAACGATTCAGACCGCCATGCTCAAATCGATCCAATTCTACCGTTTTATCAATCGCAGCATTCATTGTAACTGTAACAATCATGTTTTCCCCTCCTGCTGTATGTTTCATTTACTTTTCTAAATCTTATTATAAGCTTAGTAACCTACATTTTTCAATTCAAAGAAAAAGGAGAAGGCATATACCTTCTCCTAAAAATGTATTTCATTTTAATTATAATTGTGGACCTGCTTCTACTAATGCTTTACCAGCTTCGTTTGTTGTGTATTTAGCAAAGTTCTTGATGAAACGTCCAGCAAGATCTTGTGCTTTTACTTCCCATTCAGAAGCGTCAGCGTATGTATTTCTTGGGTCAAGGATGTTTGTATCTACTCCTGGAAGTTCTGTTGGTACTTCGAAGTTGAAGTATGGAATAGATTTTGTATCAGCTTTTTCGATTGATCCGTCAAGGATTGCATCGATGATACCACGTGTATCTTTGATAGAGATACGTTTTCCTGTACCATTCCATCCTGTGTTTACTAAGT
>CAZUVY010000113.1:0-6759 GCA_964623905.1 uncultured Faecalimonas sp. | reverse complement strand
CCACTCTATTCTCTTAATTTCAAAATTCCATATATTAATATCTTTACATCATCCAATATATAATCGAATGCACCTGCCTTGTACATGTTGATCAAAATCATTCCTGCTGGAATTGCAATGATCATTCCCCATACGCTTCCCAGCTTATATCCTACATACAGCAAGATCAATGTTGGAAGAGGCTTTAAGCCAATCTCATTACTTACCAGTTTTGGCTGGATCACCTGCCTTATAAGCTGTGTCAGTGCATATAAGATTACGAGCCCGATCGCTGTTTTCAGGTCTCCTCCCAGCAATTTGTACGCTGCCCATGGAAGAAGAGTAATTGCAGTTCCAAAAAACGGGAGAAAGTCTAAAAATGCAATGATAATCGCCAATATAATTGCATAATTGATATCCAATATCATAAAACCTATCAATAAAATACTGCTCAGTACCAGCATAATCTGGAACTGCGCTTTAAAATAGCCTCCGACCGCATTTTTAAAATAGGACGTAACCATCGTCATACGTTCCTGAATCGGTCTTGGAGCTACTTTTTTTGCCCATGCAATGATATTATCACGGTCTGCAATAAAGAAATACGCCGCCAATATTGTAATAATCACACCTATCATAATAGAAGGAATGCTTTTCGCAACATTTCCTGCAACTTCAACGGTTGGTTCGCTGAGCGTTCCGATCCAGTCTCCAATTGCAGCCTCGAAATTTACAGCAATATTGTTCCATCCATCTATCAACCCCTGTGGAAGAAGTTTTGCTATTCCCTGAAAGCTGTTTGCAATATTGTCAAATCCCGCCTCTATATCATGATAAAGCTGTGGGATGTCTGAGATTAAATTTATCACTTCACGGACGATCTTAGATACTGCCAGATACACCAACCCGATCACGCCCGCCAAAACGGCTATGATCGTAATAGCTGATCCCAGCTTTTTGTAGATTTTAAGATGTCTTTCCAGCCAGCATACCAATGGATTTGCGATCCATGCAATGATCCATCCGATCACAAATGGCAAAAAGAATCCTAATAATTTCCATCCGATCACCACAAACAAGACTGTGGCAAGCAAACTAAATGTCAGACTTACAATGACCTTCCAATAAGGACGTGTATTTTCCATCTATTCCACCTCTGATTCGTTCTCTTTTGCTCCTTCTTCTTCGTTTACTAAGAAGTTGTTTTCAATTAATTCCCAGATTTCGTCTCTGCCCTGTTTTGTCTCTGCGGAGAAAGGAATCACAATGGTTCCCGGAAGCAGTTCAAGTCCCTGCTTGATCATCTTTACATGTTTTGCAACCTGACTGCGTTTCAATTTGTCCAGTTTTGTTGCAATGATGATTGGATTAAATCCTTGTGTAACAACCCAGTCATACATCATTTTATCATTTGCAGATGGTTCATGACGGATATCGATCAATAAGAATACTGCCTTAAGCTGCTTTGAAGTATTCAGGTATCTTTCGATCAATTTCCCCCATTGTTCTTTTTCTCTTTCCGATACTTTTGCATAGCCGTACCCAGGTAAATCTACCAAATACATTATATCATTAATGTTGTAGAAATTAATAGTCTGAGTTTTTCCAGGCGTTGCAGAGGTACGGGCAAGTGCTTTACGATTCATCAACGCATTGATCAGTGATGATTTTCCTACGTTGGATTTTCCCGCAAAAGCAATCTCTACTTTGTCAGTCTCTGGTAATTTACTTGTGATCCCACATACAATTTCCAAACTTACATTTTTAATCTTCATTTTTCTTTTCCTCATATACCAATGCATGTTTCAAAACTTCATCCATCGCACTTACTGGAACAATCTCCAGACCTTTGGTGATCTCAGATGAAATTTCTTCCACATCACACATATTTTTAACAGGTACTAAAACTTTCTTCACGCCTGCACTCTTCGCAGCCAGAAGTTTTTCTTTCAAGCCACCGATTGGAAGCACTCTTCCTCGCAGCGTAATCTCTCCGGTCATCGCCACATTCGCTCTCACTTTTGTATTTGTGATCGCTGAAATCATAGCTGTTGCCATTGTAATACCTGCAGATGGACCATCTTTTGGTACTGCTCCCTCCGGAATGTGAATATGAATATCATGTTTTTCAAAGAAATCCTCTGGAATCTGATATTCATTTCCTACTGATCTGATATAACTGATTCCTGTTCTGGCTGATTCTTTCATCACATCTCCAAGCTGACCAGTCAGCAAGATCTCACCCTTTCCAGGCATAATGTTCACTTCAATCTCCAGAGTATCACCGCCTACACTTGTCCATGCAAGTCCTCTCACGATTCCGATTTCATCTTCCTCGTTGATCATAGAATATGTAAATTTCTCTTTTCCAAGATATTTCTCAATATTTCGATCTGTCACACGGATAGAAGTCTTTTTCTCTTCCAGAATCTCTCTTGCAGCTTTTCTGCAGATCTCACCAATCGTTCGCTCCAACTGACGCACTCCGGCTTCTTTTGTATAGTTTCTCGCCATCTTCCAGATCGCACTCTTTCCGATTTTAAGCTGTGCTTCTGTCAGACCATGTTTTTCCAACTGTTTTGGCACAAGATGCTTTGTTGCAATATGCATCTTTTCATTTTCTGTATAGCTTGTAATCCCAATCACTTCCATACGATCCAGAAGTGGTCTTGGAATAGTCTGAAGCGTATTTGCAGTTGTCACGAAAAGGACTTCTGACAAATCGATCGGCACTTCCAGATAATGATCACGGAATTTTACGTTCTGCTCACTATCCAGAACTTCCAAAAGTGCTGAGAACGTATCTCCCTTATAATCATTGCTTACTTTGTCGATTTCATCCAACAAGATCAATGGATTTTTCACGCCTGTTGACTTTAATGCATTGGCAATACGCCCTGGCATTGCACCTACATAAGTCTTTCTGTGGCCTCGTATCTCCGCCTCATCTCTGACTCCGCCAAGTGAAATTCTGGCATATGGCTTTTGCAATGATTTTGCAAGTGACTTGGCAATCGATGTTTTACCAGTTCCCGGTGGTCCTACTAAACATAATATTGGGCTTTTCCCTTTATTTGTCAAGGCACGTACCGATAAAAATTCCAGAATCCTGTCTTTTACTTTTTCAAGTCCATAATGTTCTTCTTCCAGAATCTGCTTTGCATAGTCAATGCGGATATGATCTTCCGCCATTTTATCCCATGGCATTTCAAGCATAGTCTCTATATAAGTACGAATCACACCATTTTCAGCGGCGCTTTGCTGCGAGCTTTTGAAACGCTTGATTTCTTTTAAAATCTTTTCTTTCACTTCTGAAGATGCTTCCAGTTTTTCAACTGCTTCTTCAAATTCCTCTGCATCCGAAAGTAGATTTTCTTCACCAAGTTCTTCACGGATGGCTTTCATCTGCTCTCTCAGAATAAATTCTTTCTGATGCTGTTCCATTCTTTCTTTTACTTTGTTCTGGATATTTTCTTTCAAATCCAATACTGCCATCTCATTTACTACTTTAAATGCCAGCATAGAATATCGGTTATGCAGATCATCTTCGTTTAAAATATCCTGAAGACTTACATAGTCCATAGCCACATTTGACGCAACCTGATAGATCATGCTTTTGAATGATGTTGCATCTGCGACCTGCGTAATTACTTCTTTGGATACTTTTCCGCTTTTTGCAGCATATTCAAAGAAAATCTGCTGCAGATTCTTCGCCTCAACATTTTCATTGAGTCTTCCTTCGATATCCGTATCCTCTAAAATCTCTACGTCTGCACTCATATATGGAAATTCTTCTGTAACCTCGTGCAATCTCGCACGACATTCTCCGACCACCAGAACACGAATTACATGTTTTGACATCTTTGCAATCTGTTTTACAGTTGCAATGGTACCTGTCTCGTATAATTCATGCTGCTTTGGATAATCTATGTTCATTTCTCGCTGTGCAACGAGAAAAATTTTCTGGTCTTTCGTTTGCATTGCTTTCTGCACGGCTTCAATCGAGCGTGGTCTGCTTGCATCAAAATGTACTACCATTTCTGGAAGAATCGTCATCCCACGAAGTGCTACCATAGGGAGATTCATCATTTGATTTTCCATTCTTTCTTCCCCTTTTTATAAATAAAAACGGGCTGTTAACCCGTTTTCATACATTCTATATTGCTGCATCAGAATTGTATACCGGATCAGCAGTTCCTTCTACCGCTTCTTTTGTAATGCGGCATGTACGAATTGTCTCATTCGATGGAACATGATACATGGTATCCATCATTACATTTTCCATAATTGCTCTCAGCCCTCTGGCTCCAGTCTTTCTCGCAAGCGAAATGTCTGCAATCTTTTCTAATGCTTCTTGATCAAATTCAAGTTCAACGCCATCGAGTTCTAATAATTTCTGGTATTGTTTTACAATTGCACTCTTTGGCTGAGTAAGAATGCGGATCAGTGCATCTCTGTCTAACATCTCCAATGTCACATTGATCGGAACACGTCCTACCAATTCAGGAATAATCCCGAATTTTACTAAATCCTGTGGCAGTACTTGACTCAGTAATGCATCCACATCTCTTTCTTTTTTCCCTTTTACTTCGGATGTAAATCCCATAGACTTCTTATCCAGACGAGTCTCGATGATCTTGTCAAGTCCTTCAAAAGCCCCGCCACAAATAAAGAGAATATTTGTAGTATCAATCTGGATCATTTCCTGGTGTGGATGTTTTCTTCCACCCTGTGGAGGTACATTTGCAACTGTTCCTTCGATAATCTTTAACAGTGCCTGTTGTACACCTTCCCCGGAAACGTCTCTTGTAATAGATGGATTTTCAGATTTTCTTGTAATCTTATCAATCTCATCAATATAAATAATTCCATGCTCTGCTCGTTCAATATCTCCATCCGCAGCCTGAATGATCTTAAGAAGAATATTTTCCACGTCTTCTCCTACATAACCTGCTTCTGTAAGCGCAGTCGCATCTGCAATTGCAAATGGTACATTCAGAATCTTGGCTAATGTCTGCGCGAGCAATGTTTTTCCACAACCAGTAGGACCAAGCATCAGTATATTGCTCTTTTGAAGCTCAACTCCAAGGTCTTTTCCTGCCATAATTCTCTTATAGTGATTGTATACAGCAACAGAAAGTACCTTTTTGGCCTTATCCTGCCCAATCACATAATCATCTAAAAATGCTTTGATCTCTTCTGGCTTTAACAGGTTGATTTCTTCATAACCAGACTCATATTCGTATCCAAGTTCTTCTTCGATAATCTCTGAACACACTTCAATACATTCATCACAAATGTATGCACCATTCGGTCCGGCAATCATTTTGCGAACCTGTGCCTGCGATTTATTACAAAACGAACAGCGCACAACTTCGTCTCCTTTTTTTCCTGCCATACTGTCACCTCAATTTCATGCGTAAAGGGGGTGTTCTAAAATCTATTCAGAACATCCCCTTATAAACATATTTCACATATTTTTATTAGTGTTTAGTGATCACTTCGTCTACTAAACCATATTCTTTTGCTTCTTGTGCAGACATAAAGTTGTCTCTTTCAGTATCCATCTCGATCTTTTCAAGAGGCTGGCCTGTATTTTGTGACAAAATTGTATTTAAACGATGTCTTGTCTTTAAAATATGTTCTGCCGCGATTTTAATCTCAGTTGCCTGTCCCTGTGCACCGCCTAATGGCTGATGAATCATAATTTCAGAGTTTGGAAGCGCATAACGTTTTCCTTTTGCTCCTCCTGATAATAAGAATGATCCCATACTAGCAGCCATACCAATACAAATTGTTGAAACATCACATTTGATGTATTGCATTGTATCGTAGATAGCAAGCCCTGCTGATACAGATCCTCCTGGACTATTGATGTACAAGTGAATGTCTTTTTCTGGATCTTCTCCTTCTAAAAACAACAACTGTGCAATGATGACACTTGCCGAAGCATCAGTTACTTCTTCCCCCAAAAAGATAATTCGTTCCTTTAATAATCTTGAATAAATGTCGTAAGAACGTTCTCCACGACTTGTTTGTTCAATGACATAAGGTATTACGCTCATGCACATGCCTCCCTTAAATCTAATTTAAATCTTATTCTTCTACTGCACTTTCAGCTAATAATGTTACAGCTTCTTGTACAGCCATGTCTTCTTTCATTTGTGCTTTTTCGCTTTCACCCATGAATTCTTTTAATTTTTCAACTTCCATTTTGTACATTTCAGCCATCTTAGCTAATTCTTCTTCGAATTTTTCTTCTGTAATTTCGATGTTTTCAGCTTTTGCAACTGCTTCAAGAACTAATCTTGTTTCGATACGTTTTACAGCTTGTGGTTTTACTTCTTCCATCATCTGTTCTGCTGTTAAGCCTGTGAATTGGAAGTATTGTTCCATTGATAAACCTTGTTGTTGAATTCTTTGAGCGAATTCTTGAACCATTTGGTTTGCTTGTGTTGTGATCATAGCTTCTGGAATTTCCATTGTTGCGTTAGCAACTGCTTTTTCTACAACTGCATCTTCTTTTTTAGTTTTAGCTTCTGCTGTTTTTTGTTCTACTAATTTTTCTTTGATGCTTGCTTTGTATTCATCTAATGTATCAAATTCAGAAACTTCTGCTGCGAATTCGTCATCTAATTCTGGAAGTTCTTTTACTTTGATTTCGTGAACTGTACATTTGAATGTAGCAGCTTTTCCAGCTAAATCTGCTGAATGGTATTCTTCTGGGAATGTTACGTTAACTTCTACTTCTTTTTCAGCTTCAACGCCAACTAATTGTTC
>CAZUVY010000112.1:0-6817 GCA_964623905.1 uncultured Faecalimonas sp. | reverse complement strand
CAGGAAGGCTTGTTCAATTGCAGAATTTACCGCAGAATCATATGGAAGATTTGGCAGAAGCTAGAGGACTGGTTCGATGTGGAGATTATGATTCTCTTGACCTTTTGTATGATGATATCCCGGACACATTATCACAGCTTATACGAACATCCTTTATTCCACCGGAGAACAAGACATTCATCGTTGCTGACTTTTCTGCCATTGAAGCGAGGGTGATTGCATGGTTTGCAGGGGAGTACTGGAGAAAAGATGTATTTGCACAGGGAGGAGATATTTATTGTGCATCTGCCAGTCAGATGTTTGGCGTCCCTGTGGAAAAGCATGGTGTGAACGGCCATCTTCGTCAGAAAGGGAAGATTGCGGAGCTTGCATTAGGATATGGTGGTTCAGTGGGAGCATTAAAATCAATGGGTGCCATAGAAATGGGCTTGTCCGAAGAAGAACTTCCGGAACTGGTATCAGCATGGAGGAATTCCAATCCGTGTATTGTAAAGTTCTGGTGGGAGATTGACCGTGCAGTGAAGAAAGCTATTAAAGAAAAGACATCGGTATCTGCTTATGGAATCCATATTACCTGCAGAAGTGGAATGCTGTTTATTACTTTACCTTCCGGCAGAGTGTTATCCTATGTAAAACCACGTATCGGAGAGAATAAATTTGGCGGAGAATCTGTTACCTATGAGGGAGTTGGTGCAACGAAGAAATGGGAGCATTTGGAGAGTTATGGCCCGAAGTTTGTGGAAAACATCGTGCAGGCAACAGCTCGCGATATCCTGATGTATGCCATGAAGACCTTAAGATGCTGCAGCATAGTGGCTCATATTCATGACGAAGTGATTATAGAAGCAGATTCACGTATGAGTCTTGAGGAGGTGTGCGAGCAGATGGCAAGAGTACCGGAATGGGCGGAGGGATTATTGCTTCGTGCGGATGGTTACACCTGTGATTTTTACAAAAAAGATTAAAAACGTCCTTTTGCACCTTTTGCCGGGGCTACCTGGTAGGAGGTGTTTTCTTTATGACGAATGAACAGAAACTTCAGATAGCTGCATATCGTAAGGCAGGAATGGGGTATAAGCAGATTGCAAAGGAACTGGATTTATCTGCAAATAGTGTAAAGTCCTACTGCAGAAGAAATGGTCTGAGCAATGAAGCTTTAGAGCAGAGTTTACCAGAGTTGGCTTGCGAGAACTGCGGCAAAAGTATTGAACAGAAAAAAGGAAAGAAGAAAAAGCGGTTCTGTTCCGATAAATGCAGGAATCAGTGGTGGAATTCCCATCTTGATCAGGTGAAGCGAAAGGCGATATATGAGTATATCTGTCCTACCTGCGGCAAGGCTTTTTCTGTGTATGGGAATGCAAAAAGGAAATATTGCAGTCATGTCTGTTATATCATAGACAGATTTGGAACGCTGGCAAAAGAATAAGAAATTTATAGGAGAAAGTAGTTGCTATTTTCCGGACTTTACGGGAATATACGACTACCTAAAAGAATGTGGAGGTGTAGGCAATGGAGAAATTAGCATTAAATGAGAAATACATGTTATCGATTAATGAGGCAGGAGCCTATTTTAATATCGGGGTTAAAAAGATGCGCCGATTGGCAGAAGATAATCTAGGAACTTTTGCTGTGTACAGTGGAAATCGGTATCTGATTATACGTGCAAAGTTTGAGGAATTTCTGCAGAATAATCCCATGATATAAATGCATTTATTCTGCCGAAAGTAGTTGCTATTTATGCGTTTTAGAGTGATATATGTTACTACCAAAAGCGAAGAAGGAGGAAAAAGATGAGCAGACCATCATTAGCAGATAAGGATTTTCTTACCGTCATCGAAACGGCAGAATATTTTGGACTTAGCAGAAGAAAGATGTTCCGATTGGCGGAGGAGAAGAACCTGCCTTTTATGGCAATGTACGGAACTCGTAAGTTAATCATTAAAGACGAGTTTATCAAATACCTAAAGAAACCGGGAGTAAAGGAGGGGTTAGCAAATGGCAAGCCAAGGACAAAGAAGAGATTCGAAGCATAGAATTTTGCACACAGGAGAATCCATCAGAGCGAACGGAAAATACCAGTACAAATATGTGGTAGATGGGAAACCGAAATTTCTTTATAGTTGGAGACTGGTTCCTACAGACCCGCAGCCAGTAGGAAAGCAACCTTGCCTTTCTCTGAGGGAACTGGAGAAGATGGTACAGCAGGATTTGGATTCCAAACTGGACCCAATGGGGAAGAAGATGACGGTAAATGAGCTGATTGACCGTTACCTGCAGACGAGAACCGGTGTGAAGCCGAATACACTTACCAATTACAGTTATGTGAAGAATCTGATGGCGAAAGAAGAATTCGGGAGCCGAAAGATTGCGGAAGTGAAGACTTCGGATGCAAAGTTATTTCTTATTAAATTGCAACAGGATGGACGCGGTTCCAGCACCATCAAAACGGTACGAGGGGTTCTTAGACCAGCATTCCAAATGGCGATGGACGATGATATTATTGTAAAGAATCCATTTGCTTTCCAACTTGCCGGAGTTGTGGTAAATACGGAGCATACCAGAGAAGCAATTACGAAAGAGCAGATGAGAAAGTTCTTGAAGTTTGTGCATGACGATAATGTGTACTGCAAGTATTACGAAGTGTTCTACATTTTATTTCATACCGGTCTTCGAATCTCAGAATTCTGCGGACTGACCATCAAGGACCTCGATATGAAGAATCGCATTATCAACATCGACCATCAGCTTCAGCGACTCAACAATATGGAATACCATATTGAGTCTACGAAGACAAACGCCGGAACAAGGAAGATTCCTATGACGGAAGATGTGTACCGAATGTTCCAGGCGATTCTGGAGGACAGGCCAACAGATCTTCCGGAGGTTATGATAAACGGGTATGTTGGTTTCCTTTTCAGAGATAAAAACGGAATGCCAGAGGTTGCGCTGCATTGGGAACATCGATTCAAGCATGCGGTCAATCGATATAACAGCATTTTCAAAGTCCAGATGCCGAAGATTACGCCTCACATTTGCAGACATACCTACTGCAGCAACCAAGCGAAGGCTGGCATGAATCCAAAAACGCTACAGTACCTAATGGGGCATTCCGATATTGGTGTAACGATGAACACTTACACGCATCTTGGCTTGGATGATGCGAAGAACGAGATGATCCGCATGGAGGAACTGGAACAGGCGAGAAAAGAAGTGGATAAGACGGAAAGCAAGAAGCCGATGAAACAGAATATGTTCAAAGTAGTTTAAGCTAAGCAGCAGACGCTCAAGGATTTAGATGGTCCTTGGGCGTTATTTTTGTGTGGGGAATTGTGCGAGAACGAAAAAGATAGTATAATTGATGCAGATTAAGAATCTGGAGGTCATAGTGTATGAAAACCAGAAAAGAAGTATTAGAATATGGTCTTTCTTTACCGGATACCTATCAAGATGCTCCGTTTCATGATTCAAATTGGGTTTTGGTGCGAGTGCGAAAAAATAAGAAGGCGTTTCTATGGACATACGAGAGGAACGGACAACTATGCATTAATATTAAAGTTGATCCGGAATGGCGTGATTTTTGGAGAACTGCTTATGAGGCCGTGTTGCCAGGGTATCACCAAAATAAAAATCATTGGAATACGGTAATTTTGGATGGAACAATACCTAAGCATGAAATTCAGAGAATGATTGCGGAAAGTTATGATTTGGTAGTATGAAATGAGGATGATTTTATGATGTTGGAAACAGATAGATTAATATTACGTCGATGGGAAGAGAGCGATGCAGAAAGTCTTTATGAATATGCTAAGGATCCGGAGATAGGTCCAATTGCAGGATGGCCATCGCATAAAAATGTAGAAGAGAGTTTGGATGTTATTAAAAATGTTTTTACTGGTGCTGAGTGTTATGCAATCTGTGAAAAAGGCAGTAATAAAGCTATTGGAGCAATTGAACTCAAATTGAACGGTTGTACTGATATGACAGAACATGATGATGAATGTGAACTGGGATACTGGCTAGGCAAACCATTTTGGGGAAGAGGATATATGCCTGAAGCCGCAAGAGAAATTCTGCGCCATGGGTTTGAGGATATAGGAATGACTACCATTTGGTGCGGATATTACGATGGAAATAATAAATCAAAACGAGTACAGGAAAAAGTAGGATTTATATATCATCATACTTGCAATGAAGTTCCAGTACCGTTGATGAACGAAATTAGAATCGGGCACACGAATTATATGACGAAAGAACATTGGGAAGAGGCAAAACGGAGAGGATAAAATGACAAAATCACAGACTCTGTACGTATTTGGTAATGGTTTTGATATAGCACATGGGATTAAAACACCATATGCTGCATTTAGAAAATTTTTAAAAGAAAATCATGAGTCTTTTTTAACGACTTTTGAAAGTATGTATTATATTCAACCTTTAGATGATACGGAACCTTGGTACACGAAAGAAGCTCAGGAAAGATGGGACAAGTCAGTTATAGATGATTTATGGTGGAGTTTTGAGGAAAAAATTGGGCATCCAGACGTTGATGGGATGTATGATTTTGCATATTCAATGGTAGATACAATGCCAACAGAAGGCATAATTGATACTATGAATGCATATTGGAAAGAACAATACGGATTTGCAGATAAACTTCAAAAGTATGTTTTGGAATGGTTGCAAACTATTGATACATCTCAAGCTGCGTGTAAGAAGGATAACATCATCAATAACAGAAATGATCTGTTTATGAGTTTTAATTACACAGATACTCTTGAAAAAGTTTATGGTATCAACTATGTATTCCATCCGCATGGAGGAGTTCCATCTTGCTGTGAGATAGCTCCTATTATGGGACATGGAAATAAATATATTATTGATTCATATCGCAGAAAAGCTAAAGAGGCGCAAGAGGAGTTTGTTGAATGGTATGAAAGTATATGTAATGCAATAGCCGATTTTTGTGAGTCATTATATAAAGACACGGATGCCATAATAGGTGAGAATGATGATTTCTTTTCAGCTTTATGGGATGTTAATCAAGTTGTATGCTTAGGCTTGTCTTTTGGGGATGTTGATGTACCTTATCTCGATAGAATTCAATATGAAGTACATCCGGAAACAAAGTGGATGGTTTACTATCATACTGAAGAAGATTTAAACCGCTTGAAATGTGTTTTTGGAATTACAGGTATTTCAAGAAAGTTTGAAGTGTACTTCCGAAAAAGCGATAACTTTTGGGATAGATGAAAGTAGGTGTTTCTTTGAATTTAATGGAGAAAATAGAATCGCTGATTGCGATGCACCAAGAAGGCCCTTATTGGGACTTCAAGAGAGAATGGTACGGTGACAATAAAGATGGAGATATGCTCATTGATATAATCTGTATGGCAAACAATCTTGTAGATAGAGATGCGTATATCATTATAGGAATCGATGAGGAAAATGATTATTCTATACAAGATGTTACGCAGGATACAAATCGTAGGAATACACAAATGCTTACAGATTTTATCAGAGGTAAGAAATTTGCGGGGGATTTTCGTCCAGTTGTAACCGTAGAACAGATGCAGTTGAATGAAGGAATGATAGATGTTATTGTTGTTCATAATAGCACAAATACTCCTTATTTTCTGAAAGAGAAGTACAAAGGAATATTTGCTAATAATATTTATGTAAGACTTCAGGATAGCAATACACCATCTGATAAATCGGCAGATTTTCATCACATTGAGTATCTTTGGAAAAAGAAATTTGGAATGTTGCTTTCACCAATTGAAAAAGTGAAGATGTACCTTCAACATCCTGAACATTGGGAAAATAGTCCATCAAGTGAAGATAAGAAATATTATAAGTATGCTCCGGAATATACGATTGACCATACATATGAGCCAGAAGATGGTCGGAATGGATATGAGTATTATCTATTTGCACAAACAGATTCGAGACTACGCTGGAGTGAAATAAGAATCTGCTATCATCAGACCGTATTGGCAGAACTTGGTGGTGTGATTCTTGATGGTGGTAGGTATTTTACAGCCACACCGGATATGAATGGAATATCACTTACAGAATATCATAATTGGGATATTCCATATCGTTTTATGATAAAAGGGAATCTGAATCACTTAGTTCATGAATTTTATTATGTGGATGATGGCGATGAAGCACGACATGCTCATGATGAGTATGAAGGGTGTCTTTTGATTTTTGAGAACGAGAAAGAACATCAGCGTTTCAGAAACTATGTCAGAAAAAACTGGGGTAGAAAAGAAGATTTCGCAAATAATATCTGGCTTCCTTATATGGAGCAATTGCCTGACTATAATATGGATGTGTTTCGTGAAGAGTATCGAAATATGCAGATACTTAGAAAAATGTTGGAAGAGTTTAGAAAGAATAATACAAGGAATTGATTATTACGCGGCTTCTAATATTGTACCGAGAGTGCTTAATAGTTTTGAATAGCTCATTGCTTTTTAAATTCTACTGGTATCCCATAATTATTTGCAGGGATTTTTGCACCCCCTTAACCAATCAATCGTTAAAAGGTTCAAAAATCCAAGTAGTCTGCACCCCCTAAACTGACTACCAAGTGACTACATTTAACTACTACACTAGGTTGTAAATTGCCACATTTTGCGTAGTTTTCAAGAATCCGCACAGAAGTGTGAGAGTCGGGAAATTTCAAAAAAGTCCGCAAAACTGGGCATTTTACGGCATTTCAGGAGGAAAAATATAATGATTAAAGTATTATTCATCTGCCACGGCATTAGTTCCGCTTTTAAATAAAAAGTCTCAAATCGTCTTAAATACT
>CAZUVY010000111.1:0-6925 GCA_964623905.1 uncultured Faecalimonas sp. | reverse complement strand
GGATATTACTATGATGCTGAGACGGGATTGTATTATCTGGGAAGCAGATATTACGATCCGGGGGTTGGAAGGTTTATTAATGCAGATGGATATGTTTCTACAGGAAACGAAATATTAGGTTGCAATATGTTTAGTTATTGTTACAATAATCCAGTTAATATGAATGATTTTTCTGGGAATTATCCAGTTTCTATTTTAGATGTTCCAGTGTTTTATGTAGAAAATATAAATATTGAAACCAATATCTTATATGTAAAACAAAAACCTAATATGCGACCAAATCCTAATAAAAGAAAAGGAAGCGAAAATAGACAACCAAGTGGAGATAGAGAAAGAAATGTCGGACATCCAAATGGAGAAGAACATAGTCGTACACCTAAAGGAAATAGAGGGATAAGGCATATGGATGAGGTAAGGATAGAAGCAGTTGTAGGATTAACAGTTACATCTGTTGTAATTGTAGGTTTATTAGTAAATGATTTAACTGGAATTGGAATGACAGATAATGCGGCATTGATACCAGCAGGTAAAATTTGGTGGGATTACGCAGTGGTTGCATTTGGTTAGGAGGGCAATGTGAAAAAGAAGATTTTGAAAAATGGTTTGAATATATTAGTTTATAATATGCCAAATACACATTCTATAACAGTTGGATTGTACATTAAATCAGGTCAGGCTTATGGCGATGAAAGTGTTGTGGGAATTACACATTTGCTTGAACATCTCCATTTTAGAAGATTAGGAGATATGGATCAGAACAGTCTATATTATGAAATGGAAAGTATGGGAAGTTCCTTGCGTGCTGCGACATATCGCGATTTTTTGAAGTTTACAATGAAAATCACACAGAATAATCTGGAAGGTTGTATTAAAATTTTTAGCAATTTGATCAATGCTTACGAGTGGACAGAAAATGAATTTCAACAGGAAAAGCAAGTGGTTTTAAATCAGATTATAGAAAAAGGAAATTATATTTCTCTTGAAAAGGAAACAAGAAAAATTGTTTTTAAAGGTCATCCTTTGAAAAATGATATTATGGGAGAGGTAGAAGATATTGAATTGTTGCAAAAAAATGATGTCGTAGGATACAAGAGAAAAATATTTAATTCGGAAAATATGTTACTCTGTATTACAGGAAATCTTTCGGAATTGGATTGTAAAAAAATAGTAGATGAATTTCAAAAGGGTTTACTGTTAACAACGTTCGAAGAGAGAAAGGTACATTATCCCCCAAATTTCCATTGTAGAAAACCCGATCTTAAATTTGTATATGTTCAAGATGAAAATCCTTTGGAGATTAATATTACTTTTGATGTGACATATAATGAAGAGTCTAAAGGTTTGTTAACAATTTTGAATTGCATTTTGGGAGAGGGTGTTGGATCGAAACTTCAAAAACGCATCAGAGAAGAAAAGTGTTATACATCGGATATTGCATCTTATATAGAATGGTATCAAAATTTTGCTGTGTTGCATATTGGTTTTACAGTAGAGAAAAAAAGGTTTTTGTGTTGCTTTAATGAAGTTGCAAAAGTTATTCAAGAGATGAAAGAACATATTACAGAAAGGGATTTGAGTGTATCCTTACCATTTTATACAACTAATCAAATTTTTTATGAAGATGATACGGAAGAAATGAATTTTCAATTAGCATATCATGAACTGGTTCTGAATATGGATCATAAAATATCTGGTATAAAAAATGATGCAGAGACATGTGAAAGATTAAAGGAATTTGCAAAACAGATATTTGTAAAAAATAATGTTAGCGTAATAGTTTTGGGCAATACAAATAAAATTACAAAGAAGTCAATTTTAGAATTGGTAGATAAATTTTAAAATATTTTGATAAAAATTAATAGAATGAATAATAGCCAATCTTAATAATAGCATTATTACATTGATATTAAATGAAGAGGGATGCACAGTTAAATTATGGAAATATGAAAAAACGTATAAATGGGATGAAATAACGATTAAGAGATGGGAAAAGAAGTATGAGTGGTCGTATTTTGAATCTGCATTTTTTTCAGTATATCCTGTTGAGAAACCAATAAATATAGAACCCTTTAATTACTGTGTATATAGGCATCCTTTTACATGTTTCTGCGTGAATTTCTGGTCGGAGTCGTATAGAAAATCACACCAAGGATCTCCAGAATATTGTACATTACGGAGTATGAGTAAGGAAGAGTTTGTACAGCAGTTACAAAAATGGGGAGTAGAATTTGAGATAGTGGAACCTTTAAAGTGAGTTTGGGAAGAATTATCGTTCATAGTTTTTCTCTATGAATGATAACTCTTTATTGATAATATCGATTAGACAAAATCCCCCTCTGCATTAGATAATAAAGTATGTTATTGTGACGGAGGTAGTATTTTGTTTATTGATTTACATATGCATGAAAAGAGACATTCACTGGACAGTCATCTATTATTGGAAGAGATGGTAGAGCTTGCAAAGAAGAGGAATCTGGATGCGATTTGTATCACAGATCATGACAGTATGGGACTTAGAGAATATGCCAGAGAATATAGTGAAAAAACAGGTTTTCCAATCTTTGTGGGGATTGAGTTTTATTCGCTGCAGGGAGATATTCTGGCATTTGGAATTGAGGAATATCCGAAAGAACGCATCAGTGCGCAGGAGTTTATCGATATGGTGCATGCACAGGGCGGAGTAGTAATTAGTGCACACCCATTCAGGCACAATAGACGCGGGCTGGAGGACAATCTTGATACGCTAAGAGGAGTAGATGCGATCGAGATCCTCAATGGAAGCACTTTGCCGGACGCAACGATGGTGGCAGTGAAGTATGCAAAGAAGCATGGATTTGCAGTGACAGGTGGAAGCGACTGTCATTATCCGGATAAAGTCGGTGTCTGTGCGACGTATTTTCCAAATGAGATCCGTACAATGGAAGACTTGGTGCAGGCGATTAAAAATCACGAATGCCAGCCTGCATTTCATCAGGATTTCCGATATTTTGTGTGGGATATTGATCACTTAATTTATTAGTCTGTAAGGAGATTGCCGTTTTGTGCAATCTCCTTGTTTGTTTGAATAAAATAATAGAAAAACATCTGAGGTATTTATGCCAGAGCTAGAAGTATGCAGAGAGCATGTTCTATCCAACGATTATCGGGACTTTATTGTAAGTCAGTTGGATGCGGAAGAATTTACACCAATTATTACAGAAGATACCTGTCAGCAGGAGATGGAATTTATCTATAAAGTCATTCATGTAGAGAAAGACAGAGCAGATCCAATCGGATTTGACCGTTATTCATATAATGCAGTCCCAAAGTGCTATACGCTTATGGATATTGCGGCGATGACGCAGGCAGGGATTACGCAGGTACAGAATTATCCCACATTAAATCTTCAGGGAACGGGTGTCATGATTGGATTTATTGATACAGGGATTGATTATCAGAATCCAGTGTTTCGGAATCTGGATGGCAGTACCCGGATCGCAGGAATCTGGGATCAGACGATTCAGGAGGGAACACCGCCTCAGGGACTGTTGTATGGAAGTGAATACACTAGAGAACAGATTGATCTTGCGCTTAGAAGTGAGGAACCGTATGCGATCGTGCCGAGCAGGGATGAACAGAGTCATGGGACTTTTTTGGCGAGTATTGCGGCAGGCAGTGCCGATGTGGAGCATCAGTTTCTCGGGGCGGCTCCAGATGCGGAGATTGCAGTTGTAAAGCTAAAACCGGCCAAACAATATCTGAAAGAGTTTTATCAGATTTATACGGATGTGCCCTGTTATCAGGAAACGGATATCATGCTTGGACTAAAATATTTAAATGCACTTGCGCGCAGGCTGGGACTTCCGCTGGTGATCTGCATTGGGCTTGGAACGAATCAGGGAAGTCACAGTGGGTTATCACCTTTAAGTGGTCTTTTGGAGATCTATTCGAATTTGTCAAATCGGGCGATCGTGATCGCGGCTGGAAATGAAGCGAACCAGAGGCATCATTTTCTGGGACAGTCTGCAAATGAAAATGATGTAAAAGAGGTAGAAATCCGTGTTTCATCGGGTGTGAATGGATTTTGTATGGAGCTGTGGACGGAAAATCCAAACATTATGACGGTGACGGTGGTTTCGCCGAGCGGAGGAAGTACCTCGAAATTGCCGATCCGAAGCAATGAGACGCAGGAGCATCGATTTATATTTGAAGGAACGAGGATCACGATCAATTAC
Organism: uncultured Faecalimonas sp.; assembly: GCA_964623905.1. Lineage (GTDB taxonomy): Bacteria > Bacillota > Clostridia > Lachnospirales > Lachnospiraceae > Faecalimonas. The sequence goes on along the minus strand of CAZUVY010000111.1, from coordinate 2,711 downwards.
AAATTATTTTTAGAGCGTTCCAATGCGGAACTGGTATTTTTCAGGCTGGAAGGCCCGACAGAGGGAATCTGGAAGATCATTGTCGAACCGATTCAGGTGGCAGAAGGAGTCTTTCATGTTTGGCTCCCGGTGACAGAATTTTTGCAAAAAGAGGTATATTTTCTGGAATCAAATCCAGATTATACTATTACAGAGCCTGGAAGTACGATTACGGGAATGACAGTTGGATTTTACAATGGTTCGGATAATAGTATTGCGATTTCTTCGGGAAGAGGCTATACTAGAGGTGGAGTAATAAAGCCGAATTTCGTGGCACCCGGGGTAAATGTAACTGGTGCGACTACGAGAAATCAATTTGCGAAACGTTCGGGTTCCAGTATTGCTGCCGGAATTGCAGCAGGTGCTTCTGCACTGATGTTGGAGTGGATTGTATACCAACTGGGTGAGGGAGCGGCAGATTCCATTCAGATTCGGAATCTATTGACACTTGGGGCAGAAAAAACATTGAACGAGGTTTACCCTAATCGTACATGGGGATATGGCCGACTCAATTTATATCGGACATTTGATGAATTAAGGCGGCTTTGACAGGTCGAAAGGAGAAGATTGTATGGCAGATTTTTTTAGCAAATTAAGCAGCAATTTAGGAGATTTAGGAAAGATTATTTCAGAAAAAGCAGAAGAAGTTTCTAAGAAAACAGAGGATGCAGTAGAAGTTCAAAAGATTAAGAGCCAGATCCGTGTTATGGAACGTAACAATGAAAGAGACTTCCAGGATATCGGTAAGATGGTATTTGAAAAATTCAAAAAAGGCATTCCAGTCGATACAGAATTCGTAGAATTATGTGAAGCAATCGAAGACAGAGAAGAGTCAATCGAAGAATACAACAAGCAAGTAGCAGATTTAAAAGGCAAAGATGTTTGCCAGAACTGCAAAGAACACTTAGATGCTGACGTTGTATACTGTCCAAAATGTGGTACAAAAGTAGAACGTGAAGAAAAAGCAGAAGATGTTGTGGAAGAAGTAGTTGGCGAAGTAGTAGAAGATGATGCATTCGAAGATTCAGAAGTAGTAGATGCTGAAGTAGTAGAGACAGACGAAGTTGAGGTTGAATAATTGTTGTTGGCATTTATTTTAGTTACGGCGATTCTTGCATTGCTGGATCTGTGGTGTAAATCCTATGTAGAGAAACATGTCTCAAAAGGGGAAGAGCAGCTGCTCCTGAAAGAAAAAGTTGCGGTACGAAAGGTATACAACAAGGGAATGGCGCTGAATGCAGGGGATAAGCATCCGGAGGTAGTCAGGAATCTGTCTGGTGTGATCGCAGGTCTGCTTGCTGTATATTCTGTATACGAATGGACAAAGGGCGGCTGTATCTGGAAAAAGCTTGGCGCAGCATTCGCATTTTCTGGCGCGATCAGCAATACTTACGATCGTTTTGTGAGAAAGCATGTGGTAGACTATTTTGGATTTCGTACAAAATGGAAGAAACTAAATCGTATTACGTTTAACCTTGGCGATATGTTTATTTTCCTTGGAAGTGCGATTTTACTTATAGCAGAATTATTTGGAAATAAGAAATAGAAGGATTGTCTGGCAATCCTTCTATTTTTTTATGCATTCATCCATTCTTTGATCTGCCCCAGAATGATGTTCATCAGATTTGTGCGTGCTTCTACACTTGCCCATGCAATGTGTGGTGTGATCAGGAGTCGTTTACTGTCTTTGATGGAAATCAGTGGATTATCCGGACTCATTGGTTCCACTGTTAATACGTCAAGACCAGCGGCGGCAATCTGATGGTTGTTCAGAGCATCTGCCAGATCCTGTTCTGCCACGATCGCTCCTCTGCCAAGATTTAAGAAAATGGCATTGGATTTCATTTTAGAGAAGGCTTCTTTGTTCATCAAACCTTCTGTGGCGTCGGTGAGTGGTGCATGTACAGAGACGATGTCAGAAGTTCTAAGCAGAGTATCAAAATCGACACGCGTATATCCTTCCTGATTGTTTTGACCAGAGGTCGAATAGTAAATGACGTTTGCCCCAAATGCTTTTGCAATATCTGCAACGCGGCGGCCGATGTTTCCAAGACCGATGATTCCCCATGTTTTTCCGGAGATCTGATGAAAATGTTCCGCAAAGTGCGTGAAGATTGTATCGTTTACATATTTTTCTTCTTTTACATAGGCATCGTAGTAGCTGAGTTTTTCCACTAAGTAAAATAATAAAGCAAATGTATGCTGCGCAACAGATTCCGTAGAATAACCAGCAACATTTCTCCAGGCAATATTGCGTTTGGCAAGATACTCTTTGTCCAGGTTATTGGTTCCGGTAGCAGTCACACATACCAGTTTCAGGTTCTTTGCAGTTCCAATCGTCTGTTCGTTGATCGGAGCTTTGTTGAGGATGACAACATCAGCATCTTTGATTCGCTCTGGAATCTCTTCAGGAGCAGAAAAACCATATTTTACAACTTCACCAAGTGCATCATATTCTGATAAATCGATGTCATCACCGATCGTTTTTACATCTAAGAAAACAATTTTCATTGAAATACCTCCATTTCTGTCATGAGTCTATTATAGGGAGCGTGAATGTTTCTGTCAATTTTCAGTAAAATGTGATAAGATTCATGTAGGTGAAAGAAAAGGAGATGTTGATATGATTCAGAATATTGAGCCACATGTTTATCATAATGAATATCATCCAC
>CAZUVY010000110.1:0-7059 GCA_964623905.1 uncultured Faecalimonas sp. | reverse complement strand
AGCCTTGAAGGAATTCTTTGTGGCTGCCTGGGAGTTTATCAAGACTACAGCGGAAGCAGTTTGGGATGCTTTGGCTTCTTTCTTTACCGGGCTTTGGGAAGGAATCAAGAATACCTTTACTACCGTTGTGAATGCAATCAGCACTTTTTTATCGACTATGTGGAATACCATCAAGTCTGTGTCTGAGACAATTTGGAATGCGATTTCCACTTTCTTTACCTCCATTTGGAATGGAATCAAGACCGTGGTGACTACGGTGGTTACGGCGATCAGTACCTTCCTTGCTACGGCATGGAATACTATTAAAACAGTAATTTCGGCTGTACTGAATGCTATCAAGACGGTATTCTCTACAGTGTGGAATACCATCAAAAATGTGGTTACCACAGTGGTAAATGGCATCAGGAATACTATCACGACAGTTTGGAATGGTATCAAGAATACGGTGACTACCGTTGTGAATGCCATTAAGACGGCGGTGTCCACTGCTTTCAGTGCGATGTGGAATGGGATTAAGAATACCATTTCCGGAATCTACAATACCATCAAAAATGGATTTACAAATGCGGTGAATTTCATTAAGAATCTGGCTTCTTCGGCGTTCAGCTGGGGAGCGGATATCATCAATGGGATTGTGAATGGCATCAAGTCTTGTATCGGTAAGGTGAAGGATGCGGTGTGCAGTGTGGCTGACACGATCAAATCCTTCCTGCATTTCTCTGTTCCTGATGAAGGACCTTTGACAGAGTATGAGAGCTGGATGCCTGACTTTATGTCAGGACTGGCGAAGGGGATTGAGAAGAGCAAGGGAATGGTAAAGGATGCAGTGAGCGGTCTGGCGGCAGATATGGTGGTAAATCCACAGGTGAATGCAGGTCAGATGGCTATGGCTGGCGGTGGAACTGTATCGAGTGCAGACTTAAGCAGCCTTGTCAGTGCAATTCGTGAGGGCGTGTCCGGAATAAATGGCGGCGGTGGAGATATTGTAATTCCTGTGTACCTTGGTGGTACGATGTTGGATGAAGTAATTGTAAATGCTCAGCAGAGAGCAAATCTAAGAAGTGGAGGGAGATAAGCGATGGCATTTTTTCAATATTTGAATTTTAATGGCGTGGATATTCCTCTGCCGGATAGCTATGAAGTGGATATGGCAGATAAGGAAGCGGACAGTGGTGGAGAAACAGAGGCAGGAACCGTGCAAAGGGATGTGGTGAGAGCCGGTGTTGTGACAATATCTGTTTCCTTTTCTGTCACCCAGAAGTGGCTAAGGTTGCTGACTGGGTATAAACAGCAGGAGAAGATAAGAGTTGGATTTTTTGATCCGGAGACTGCAAGCGTGAGACAGGCGGAGATGTATGTGGAAGGGTTCAAGGCAAAGCTTAAGAAGGATACGAGCTATAAGGGGCTTTGGAATGTTTCATTTACTTTGAAGGAATTATAAGAAAGAGGGTGTTTTCGTGTATCCGGTGAGTGAGGCATTCCTGCAGGCGGTGCAGGAGAACACAAGAAGGCAGAAGTGGTCTGGCAAGATTACTACTACCAAGGGCGTTGAATATGAGTTTGCGGATAAAGATATTGTGAAAGGCAGTGGGTACATTACCAGACAGTGCTGTGGATCCGCAGAGATTGAGCTGGGGTCTGTTTATGCTGCAGAAATGGGAATCACTTTATTCCTGGATGCAGACCGGTATTCGCTGGAAGATGCCACGGTGGAATTGTTCTATTCTATCAAGATTGCCGATGGTTCCTGGGAAACGATTCCGATGGGAATCTTTGAAATCAGCGAGGCAAACAGAAATATCAAGACACTGGAAATTAAGGCATATGATTATATGCTCCGATTTGAGAAGAGTGCTTCTACGGAGAGTTCCAGTGGGTGCCCGTATGATTTCTTAAGCTGGGCTTGTGAGAAGTGTAAGGTTGAGCTTGCACATACGCAGGAAGAGATTGAGGCAATGCCAAATGGAACGGAACTTCTGGGTATTTATCCGGATGGAAATATTGAAACATACCGTGACCTGTTATTCTATGTCGCCCAAGTACTTGGAAAGGTGTGCCAGATTAACAGAGAAGGAAAGCTTCAATTGGTTTCCTATGGAAATGAACCGGTGGTAACAATGGAAGCGAAGCACAGGTTTTCCAGTTCCTATTCCGATTTTGTAACCAGATATACGGCGGTGTATTCCACAAATGAGGTGGATGCAATATCAGAGTATTACTGCCTGGATCCGGATGACGGGCTGACGATGAATCTGGGCATCAATCCTCTTTTGCAGTATGGCTTGCAAAATACAAGGGAAGCCCTGATTACAAATATTTTAAATGCGATTTCAGTTGTGGAGTATGTTCCGTTTGATTCAACCACAATTGGAAATCCGGCACTGGATCCGATGGATGTGGTGAAGTTCAGCGGTGGACATGCGGATCAGAATGCTCTTAGCTGCATTACGAGTATCACTTACAAGATTCATGGTAAGCATGCTCTGAAAGGTGTTGGTAAAAATCCACTTCTGGCCTCTGCAAAGAGCAAAGCGGATAAGAATATTATTGGTCTTCTGAATCAGGTGGAAACTAGCAAGTATGTGGTTTGTGCTTATGAAAATGCTTCGGAATTAAAGGTGGGAAATGAACCGATACGAATCATTGATGTGACCTTTGCATCTATCGAATCGACCAGTGTGCTGTTTATGGGAAATGTGAACTGTGTGGTGAAGGCAGAGGATGAAACGGTCAGTGCCAAGTACACAGCCAGTCATCTGGTGCCGAATGTGGAGAGCATTGTTGCCAAGGCCGTGGCAGAGGCAAAGGAAGAGGAAGAGATTCCGGAAATCGAATATGATACATTGGAAGAAGAGGTGACTGTTCCGATTACCAGTAAGGTAAATCCGGTGGTCGCTTTTTTATATAAGATAGATGACACCTGGATTGAGGATTATTCACCAAAACAGACTCTGCACGACGGCGAGAATATACTTCCACTTTTGTATCCTATCAGCGGACTTGGTGCGAATAGTGCGAAGCAGCTGGAAGTGTATATGTCCGTTGAGGGTGGAGAGATTACAATTGCTCCCGCAAACTGTAAAGCTGCTGTAGCCGGAAGTGGCATTGCCAGTGGATTTACTGAGTGGGATGGAAAGCTTGTGATTGAAGAATCTGTAAATGTTATTACGATGGCGGAGAACGTTCTTACATTGAAGCAGTTAAGGGATTCTGTGGGTACTAGGGTATGGCATGAAACGATATATGGATTTGCTGATTCGGTATCACTGATACAGTTGGAAAATTCCATGGGTCTGATTGGTTTATCAGATTTGGTAGAGATTGAGTAAGGAGGATGCGAGATGCTGAAAGGAAAAACGAGAATTGAACTTACGGATGTGCATACGGGAGAAGTGGAAGTAATCGAAGAGGAAAATATGGTTACCAATGCACTTCAGCATATTTTTAATCCGATGGGATATGTAAAGGCGGCAGACCCGATGTACACAACAGAATATGTGTATTATTATACTACTCTGACAGGTGGTCTGCTTCTTTTGAATAAATCATTGGAGGAAAAGGCTGACAACTTATCAATTCCGTCAGATGTGGAGCAGACAGGATGTGCTGTGTATGATAAGCAGAACACATCGGGACAGACACTTCGTGGGAATTATAATGCCACGGAGTCCGAGGTTGATCTTGAAAACCGGAGAGTGAAATATGTATACGACTTTGATACTGCTGAGGGAAATGGAACGATTGCCTGCGTTGCACTGACCCACGCTCTGGGTGGATATGGAAACCGTGGCCTTGATGTGGCACCTACGAGAGGTCTTTATCCGTTTTATAAAAGTATCGGAAGCGGGCTGTTAAGATATACAGGGTCGAATAGTGCAATCAGCGCATATGACAGAACGATATCGTATTCCAGCTATGGTACGGGATTAAAGTGGATTATCAAGATAGATGCAACAAAGGACAGCGTGTATTATTTTTCAATGGCAAGTACAACGTCCATAAAGCTATTGAGATACAGGGCAAATATCCACACGGTTTCTCTGTTTGACAGACCAGGTGCTGCAAGAACACTGTTAGGGGAAACAGAGATTTCTGTATCCCAGCCTATTAATACGCAGTATTTTTCTTACAACTATGATGAGGAAACAGACAAGTTGTATATTGTATCTGCATCAAGCTATTACGTAGCAAACAATGCATCGTATTTTGTCACAGAGATCGATCTGGCAAATGGAAATGCGGTGAAACAGTATACGATGACAAACAAGATTGGCAGTAATATGAGAATTTGCGATGCACGAAGTAACACGTATTGCTATCGGGGATATATCTATTTCATGAATTATGGATATAGCGTAAAGTATTATATCTATCGGCAGGAGATTGGGAATTCTGCCAATATTCAAAAGATTGAAACAGAGGTCAGAAAAAGTGATCCGGTTATTGCAAGAGATGGAAGGCTGTATTTTGAACTGGCATCAACATATTCCGGAAGTTATTGCTGCTATGTCATCAACACCGATGATTTTACCATGAAGATTCCGGAAACCTACAATATGTATGATTCTAATTATAGACAACATGTTCCGGTAATCGGATACCCATTGACCTATTATCTGAGCAGTGGAACTTATGATGGGACCTTTGCCATTCGAACGGATTATCTGGCTACCATTAATAACCTGAGTTCGCCGGTGGTGAAGACGGCGGACAAAACCATGAAGGTGACATACATCTTGCAGGAACAATAAATATTTTGTGATGAGGCAGTTGCTCTAAGGTGGGCAGCTGCTTTTTCTATACAATTTTTAAGGAGGAACAGAGAATATGAAAGAGTTTTGGAGTATGGTGCAGTTGGTGTTTACAGGAATCGGTGGCTGGCTTGGGTACTTTCTTGGAGGGTGTGACGGTTTGATTCTGGCATTGCTTTTATTTGTGGTGGCGGATTACATCACAGGAATCATGTGTGCGATTGCAGATAAGAAGCTTTCTTCCGAGGTGGGTTTCAAGGGAATCTGCAGGAAGGTACTTATCTTTATGCTAGTAGGAATTGCAAATGTATTGGATGTGCAGGTCATCGGGAATGGTTCTATTTTGAGAACCGCGGTGATCTTTTTCTATCTCAGCAATGAGGGGATTTCTTTGCTGGAGAATGCGGCACATTTGGGATTGCCGATTCCGGAGAAGCTTAAGAAGATGCTGGAACAGCTGCATGACCGCAGTGAAGAGGATAAGGATGGTGAGTAAGTATGGGATATACAAATAGTCCTTTGGTGGCGTTTACGCTGCTTAGTCCGAATCATTCCGGACAGCGTACAAAGAGGATTGACAGAATATCGCCGCACTGTGTTGTAGGACAGTGCACTGCAGAAGGCTTGGGGGATTGGTTTTACAGACCATCCACCCAGGCCTCTTCTAATTATGGCATTGATAAGGATGGCAGGGTTGGAATGTATGTGGAAGAAAAGAATCGTTCCTGGTGTACATCAAGCAATGAGAATGACCAGAGAGCGGTTACCATTGAGTGTGCTTCCGACAAAGTGGAGCCTTATGCCATGAATGAGGTGGTCTATGACAGGCTGATTGACTTGTGCGTGGATATCTGTCAGAGAAATGGAAAGAAGAAGCTGCTTTGGTTAGGGGATAAGAACAAGACTTTGAATTATCAGACGAAGGATGATGAAATGCTCATCACAGTGCATCGTTGGTTTGCCAATAAGAGCTGTCCGGGAAACTGGCTTTATGCAAGACTGGGTGATTTGGCTACGAAGGTTACTGACAGGCTTAGCGGTGGAGACGTTGAGGTTATTCCATCAGGGATGCAAGCGAGAGAGTTCCAGAATCTGACGGAGGTACAGGTGATTGCAAAGGTTGGTGCATTGTTTACTGCTGACCAGAAGAAGTCAGGGATTTTGGCATCTGTGTCTATGGCGCAGTTTATTTTGGAGAGTGGTTATGGGAAGAGCGAACTTGCACAGGGAGCGAATAACTGCTTTGGGATGAAGAAGTCGCTTTCTAGAAATACCTGGGGCGGTTCTACTTGGGATGGCAACTCTGTTTATACCAAGAAGACGCAGGAGCAGAGGGCAGATGGAAGCTATGTGACGATTACGGCTGAATTCAGAAGATATGGATGTGTGGAGGATTCCATTGCAGACCATAGTGCTTATCTGCTTGGAGCCAAGAAGGGTAGTGAGCTTCGATATGATGGGCTGAAAGGATGTATGGATTATAAGAAGGCGGTGCAGATCATCAAGGATGGTGGGTATGCGACTTCATTAACCTATGTCGATAAGCTTTGCAGCATTATCGAGAGATGGAATCTGACGCAGTATGATGTTGGTTCTTCTGGTGGCGCTGGTGATACAGTGGTTAAGTATTATAGGGTAAGGAAGAGTTGGGAAGATGCTGCTTCTCAGCTTGGTGCTTATACGATTCTTGATAATGCGAAGGCTATGGCTGATAAGCATTCTGGATATGAGGTGTATGACTGGAATGGAAAGCTGGTTTATCCTGAGGTGGAAGAAGGTGCTGCAGGTGGGATGCGCAATGTAGATTGTCCGTTTATGGTGAAGGTAAGTATCACGGATCTGAATATCAGGAAGGGTGCCGGAACTAACACTGCGAAGACAGGCGCATATACCGGTGTTGGTGTCTTTACCATCGTAGAAGTGAAAGAAGGTAAGGGTGCTGATAAAGGTTGGGGAAGATTAAAATCAGGAGCTGGATGGATTAGTCTAGATTATTGCCAGAGGGTGTAATTAAATAAGATCCGGCAAATTATAATAGTGCCGTAAGAGATAAATTGCCTGTGGGCATTGGATAGCTATTATCTGATGTCTACAGGCTTTTTTATTTTCTGAAGAGTGTATAAATTTGCCTTAATTTTGCCTTAATTTTGAAAAACGTGAAAAAAGGTTAAAAACAGCTCAGATTTTGGATGTAGAAGTCCGTTTTATAGGACACTTAATTTGTTAGGATTATACCGTCGAAGATCCTAAAATCCTAAAATGAAAAATTAAACCTGTACTTTGACAACTGAAAATGGCTAAAAAAGTC
>CAZUVY010000109.1:0-7071 GCA_964623905.1 uncultured Faecalimonas sp. | reverse complement strand
CAAAAACATGAGGCTGCTTTTTCGTTTACACCGCTATTGATTGTAGCCTAAAGAAGTTTTCTTTCAAATATTCCCGTATATTTTCTTTGCTATATCCCAAATCTTTATGTTTTGAGGTATAAGTTGCTTCTAACAGAAGGGGTGGAACATCTTTTTTTACTAAAAGTTCAATTCCTCGAGAAATCCTTTCAAAACTACCTTTTCCAAAAGTATCTACGCGCAACAAATTGTTTATTTCTTCTGGTCCATCTATGCTTATAGTCATGCCTATGTCATACTTTTTAATAATTTCAGCCATATTCTCATCAATCAGAGTTCCATTTGAAATCATTGAAAACTTTGGCATTTTTTCAAAATTATGTTTTTGTACATTGTTCTCAAAAAATTCACAGATAGCTAGAATAGTGTCTGGACACAACGTTGGTTCACCACCAAAAAAAGTTATATATTCGACATAACGATATTTTCCAAGTAAAAGTTTTTCAAGATATTCACACGCAATATAAGGTGACATTTTTTGTACTTTCATGTCATAGCTTCCACCATGTGCATAACAATATTTACATCGAAGATTACATTCATTCGTAACTATAATTTCCATACGACGTAAGATATCTCTCTCATCTAAACTAAGACACTCGTCAACAGGCAAATCATCATACTCTGCCAACGATCCTCTCATATATTTCTCGAATCTTTGCATCTCTTCCTTTGACATTTTTCCTTGTTCATATTGCAATAAAAATCTCTTTATTTTATTTGCATGCTCTGGTGTAGTAGTCCTCACCACTCCTTTTCTTGGGGTATAAACCACACCTATTTCTTCATCATATGTTACTAAAAACTCATCTTTTTCTATTTTTTTCATATGCACCTCCAACTTACTTTGTAAGCGATTTATCATTTGTGTATATTCTGTAAAATCTGCGCATCTGCTTCGTAAGAGCGATGCACCATTCCGCTTAAAACTAATCATTGCTCCGCCTTTTTGAGCAGGTAAATCGCTCTTATATACTTTGCTGTTCCCGTCTGATACATTGCAGCAATACATAAAACATAGGCAACATGGATCTTGCTAACCCAAACGCCTCCAATCAATGTACATCTATTCGCTACATTTACGATTCACATCCATTAAAATGCTTTGACACCATAAAGTTCTTCAACAAATGGGCTGAAGTATATTCGTAGAGCTGAGATTTTTCACAAACATCTGAATTCTGTTCCTTATATTCGAGCCAACAGTATGAAATATATACTTTGCTTCCAATGGCTCCTATCTATATACGATTAAAAATTAATCACTTACTGTCAAACAGAATTAACGAATAATATCCCAATTAAAACAAATTATATAATATCGCTAGGCCTATGCATTCATTATACGAATCTTTTCAAAAAGCACCATGACAAAAGTGGAAAATTTTTCTTTCCGCTTTTGTCATGGTGCTTTTTTTAGTCTCATATTAAGATTTCAAAAAAATTAGAGAGGTACTACTGATGAAAAAAAAAGAATTTCTAAAAAAGACCATTGTTATTTTATTATTATCAGCTATTTTAAGCTCAATTTTAACGCCATCTACCACCACGTTCAAATCATCATATCAAATATGTTCTTCGGAAGGACCAGCATTAGGCAATTTCCCTAATCATTAGCTTTTATATTTCTTCGTGAAATAACATCTCATAAGAATCTTTTATCACGTTTTTAACATGAACATCATTCCTAGCGGCAGCTATATAATATGCTTGCCGCTTCATTCGCTTAATTTTTTCCAATTCATATATTTCAATATTTTTAATTTTATTGATTTGATTCATATTCCATGTTATGTCATATAAAATTGCTGGAATTACTAAACCATACTTTTCTTTCACAGATTCTTCTAAGGTTTTCTTCAACACTGCAATTGCTTCTTCGTATTTTTCAAGAAAGGCCAACGTTCTAGAATAATTTCTTCGTACAACGAGGTTCAAATTAGTAACGGTTTTCCCTCCTATATATCCTGAATTCATGCTATTTAATAACATTCGATAAATGCATTCGCTTTTATTATGTTGTCCACTATCTCCATACGCTCCTGCTATATTCATCAAAATAAGCATTTCTTGCTCAGTAAAAGGATACCCATTTTCTTGATAATTTTCACATTCTAAATAAGTCTCATAATCTTCTACAGTTAATTTCAATGCATTTTCTAATTTTGTTATTGCACACTCAATTTCTCCTTTTGCATACAAATCCTGTATTGCTTCCGTTCTCATTACAAATTGTTGACTAACTGTATCCTTTTCTATCTTTTCTTTTAATATATCTAAATATTCTCCAGCCTTTTTAAAGTCAAATTTATTCTCCGCATCTTCCAGCAATTTCTTTTCTTCTAAAATTCCCAACTCTTCACTTGTACAGATTGCATAGCTTCGCTCTGAAGACCAATTTAGTTGTTCCATAATTTTTCGATATGTATTCTGTGTTATCTTATGCTTTCCTGTCTCAATTCGGGATATCGTCTCTGTCGCAACTCCTGCACGAAATGCAAGTTCTTCCTGACTCATCCCTGCTGCCTTTCTTGCAAGCCGTATAATATCTCCTACTCTATAATTTGCCATCCCATTTTTTCCTCACAAAATCTTTGCAGTTCTTCTATTTCCTCTTTCTGCCCCAAAAGATCAAAAACATAGTACGCCATCAAACACTCTTCCCTGCAATCTTTTTGACGCTCTTTCCATTCTACTTTTTGATGACAAGTCTGTTCCAGCATGCGTGCCTTCATAAAATGAAGTTCTGCAATATGTTCAATTCCTCTTCCTTGCGATATGGTGTCTATTGCTTCATCTATATATTTGAGAACGCGAACATAATCTCCCAGTTCCTGCTCTGCCTCAATCAAACCTAAAAAAATTCTGATTGTAGTTTCCTCCAATTGTCTTCCTGTATACACCTTTCTCACATAATTCAGAAGCTTTAGGAGTTCCTCTTCTTTGTCCCTTCCACTCCACTCTGGATAGTTATAATGAATCAATAGTAAAATCAGCTCAATCTCTATCGGATTATATAACAATGCTTCTTCCTCGTTTGTATCCATTTCCGGCTTTGTACATTTCAGTGCATGATACAGTAACGCAGTAATCTCTTCTGTCTCTGCCTGTTCTGCAATTTTCACTTTCGCCCTATGGTAAAGCAAAAATTGCTCATGAACAGACTCCATCTTCGGCATTTGCTTCTCATATATCTGCAGCAATTCCGCTGCTTTTTTATAATTGCTTTCCTTTTCATATTTTTGTATCTCTTCTCTCAGGTTCCATGCAGCATAATCTTCATCATTTAAAAGAATTTCAAATTGCAATACCTCTTTTCCCATTCGTCCAAGCAAACACTCTGCATTTAAAGAATCTACGATTCTGTTTCCTCGCTCTATTTTGGATAAGGTTGCTACAGAACAAATGCCGCTGCATAACTTTTCCTGTCGAAAATCATGTTTTTTTCTATAGTATTTCAATACTTGTCCTAAAGTATTTATCTTCATCTTACGGTCCATTCTCTCTTCCTGTTTTTTACATACTGTTTATCATAGCACAAAGTCTTTTCTCTATCAAACAGACTCTTTTTCCACCTTTTTCATCTGCTTCATAAACAATATATTGAGCGCCTCGGAAATTGTACTTCCAATGCGGTTGATGGTTTCATCGATGTCTTTTGGTGTGACAAACATTCCATACAAATGTGGTGCGATCAACTGGTCCATGGCTTCATATTTTTCAGCAGGATCCATATTTTCCATCAGGTTTTCCATCGTATCTCTCACAATCGTAGCTGCATCTACCACCGTCGGCACACCGATGGCGATGACCGGGATTCCAAGTGTCTCTTTGGTAATTCCCTCTCTGTGATTTCCTACGCCGGATCCCGGATTGATTCCAGTATCTGCGATCTGAATCGTCCGATTGAGTCTCTTTGTATTGCGCGCAGCAAGTGCATCGATCGCGATCACAAAATCCGGCTTGATCTCCGACACGATTCCTTTTACGATCTCAGAAGTCTCCATACCAGTCTGCGCCATGACTCCCGGTGAGATTGCGCTTACCATATGGGCTTCTTTTTCATTCATGGCATATTTCCCGTATTCTTTGATAATATGTCTGGTAACGTTAAGTTCTTCCACAACATGCGGTCCCAGAGCATCCGGTGTCACATCACGATTTCCAAGCCCTACTACCAGAACTGTATAATCTTTCTGATTTAACGGAATCATATCTTCTAGATAAAGCGCAAGTTCTTCTGCTATCTCCTTCTGATATTCATCGTCCGGAATCGTCATATTTGGAGCTTCCATAGTGATGTAAGTTCCTACCGGTTTTCGCATGACTTTTGCTCCATTTTCTGTTATAATCTTCACGGTAGTGATTTGAATCTCCTTTTCATGGTTGTAGACCTCTTCTACACTCACTCCGGAGACTTCAACATTATCAGATTCAAAACGCTCTTTATCTTCAAGAGCCAGGTCCGTATGGATACTGTAACTGTCTAGCATAGATATGTTCCTTTCTGTTTTATGAATTGTATATGCAGACTATTTTTCGCAAAAATTGGAGAATTATGTATTGACATTTTAGAAATGTTACGGTAAGATTAACGAGTGTGCATCGGTAGGACGTTCCGTGTCCGGGTCTATCGATGGGAACAAACAAATGAAATCATATCACGTATTTGGAGGTGTTCACATTGGCTAACATTAAATCTGCTAAAAAAAGAATTTTAGTAAATGAAACAAAAGCTGCTAGAAATAAAGCAATCAAATCTAGAGTTAAAACAGCTATGAAAAAAGTAGAAGCTGCTGTTGCTGCTAACGATAAAGCACTCGCTACAGAAACTTTAAAAGCTGCTATCGCTGAAATCAACAAAGCTGGAAGCAAAGGTGTTTATCACAAAAACACATGTGCAAGAAAAGTTTCTCGTTTAGCAAAACTTGTTAATACAATTGCTTAATTTATTATATAGAGAAAATTCACAAATATAAAAAAGACAATCGTACCGTCATGCGATTGTCTTTTTTTATGTCATTTATAATTCACAATCCAAACATGCTCTCTCACATACATATGGACGTACATAATTGTCTGCCACATGTACATGCGCTGGATGTGTTGCATACACTTTGATATCTTCCGCTTTTTCAAGTGTTGTCACAAGTGCAATTTCGTGTGTACTTGATGGAATTGTATTTTCTACAAATTCTACAGTAAGAAGTCCAGGTACTTTTCCAACCAATCCTTTTAACTGTTCTGCCATTGCTGCTTTTAAAGCTGGCTTTTGAGATTCTTCTACTTCTGGTTTGAAGTTCCACATAACGATATGATATACCATAATTTCTCGCTCCTATTCTTTTTTATAAAATCTGTAATCATTCTACCACAATCTTTCTTTAATTAACAGATACTCTTATATAGAAAAAAAGCATGCTCTGCCATCTCTTCTGATAGCAAAACATGCTTTTAAATCTTTTATTACATTGTGATCAATAAGAATCTTGCAGCAAATAAAACTGCGATGATTGTTACAACTGTATCTTTTTTGCTGTATTTTCCTGTAAATAATGTAATCAATACATATGCGATAGCACCAACTCCGATACCGTTAGAGATTGAGTATGATAAGCACATAATAATTACTGTAAGGAATGCTGGAACTGCTGAAGCAACATCGTCCATATCGATTCTTCCGAAGCCTTTCATCATCAGAACACCAACATAGATTAATGCTGGAGCTGTTGCGCATGATGGAATCAATGTAGCAACTGGGCTAAGGAATAAACATACTGCAAAGCAAGCTGCTGTTACAACACTTGTAAGACCTGTTCTTCCGCCTGCACCAACACCTGCTGCTGATTCAACGAAAGTTGTACATGTAGATGTACCAAGTACTGCACCTGTAACTGTACCAATTGAGTCACACATCATTGCTTTGTCAACGTCGATTGGATCTCCATTTTCATCAAGCATATCTGCCTGAGCGGCTGTACCATATAATGTTCCAACTGTATCAAACATATCTACTAAACAGAATGTAATGATAAGAACAACTGCACCGAATACACCGTCAATGTGAGCACCGCTAAATGCGTTTACCCAAGATTCTGCTTTGAAGATACCTGTAATACCGATTGTTGCAAAATCTTTGAATGATTGTCCAATGTGTCCAAGGTCAAATGTTGGAACTGTAAGTGTTGTCACATAGTAAAGAGCTGTAACAACAAGGATACTGATGATTACGCTTCCTTTTACATGTTTCTTTTCAAGTACTGCGATCAAAACTAAACCTACAACTGCAAGAACAACTGGTGCCATAGTAACCCATGCTTCAAATGCTGAAGCCGAGTTCACGATTGTTCCATGGAAGTCATACAATTGTGAAATTGTGTATTGGTTTGATTGGATCAGTCCAACGTTCTGGAATCCAATGTATGCAATGAAAAGACCAATACCTGCTGAGATCGCTTTTTTCAGACATTCTGGCATTGCTGTCGCAATATATTTTCTTAATCCTGTCAATGAAAGTAATAAGAAAACAACACCAGAAAGGAAAATGATTACAACACCTGATTGATATCCTTTGATCACATCTACACCAGCGAAAAATGCTCCTGACACGAATGTTGTACAGAAGAATGAGTTAAGTCCCATACCACAAGCCTGTGCAAATGGAAGTTTCGCATAAAATGCCATTAATAAAGTACCAACAACTGCTACTAAAAGAGAAGCAATATAAACTGAGTTCCAAATCTGACCAAGAGCTGCACTGTCAGCACCTGCTCCAGCAAGCCATCCTGTTGCTCCGCCCGCTGCAACCTGATTTGGGTTTACAACTACGATATAACACATCGCGAAAAATGTTGTTAAACCAGCAAAAACTTCAGTTCTTACATCGGAACCTCTTTCTTTGAGCTTAAAAAAGTCCATTTTTAATTCCTCCTAAGTTTAAAATAAAGCACAGTCATTTTATCAGCAAACAAATAAAAAATCAAGGAATCCTCTCAAAACAGCTTTTATACAGTTATTACATTTATTCATTTA
>CAZUVY010000108.1:0-7541 GCA_964623905.1 uncultured Faecalimonas sp. | reverse complement strand
TTGGAGCAACAGCTCCTTGGAACAAACAAACACAGTGCTTTATTACTCGACTACAGAGCTGCACTTGAAAAGAAACCTGAAAAAGCACTCCAATATGAACAAGAAGCCATTCGCCTGCTTGGAACTATCAATAACGACAATGCTCACCTTGCAGCTAATCTTTATGGCAATTTAGGAGGATTATACCACAGTGTAAAGAATATACCTCTCGCCAAAGAAAATCTGGAAACAGGAATTTCTCTTTTGGAACAGTACAATCTCATTTACACAAACGATTGTATCCCACAAGTTTGTAACTATGCTTCACTCTTGGCTGATATGGGAGAATCAAACCGAGCGTTAAAAGCGCTCAATAAGATGGGACAAATTGTAAAAGAAGCAAATTCTGAAATATCCAGCGATTATGTTACTATTCAAGAACTGATAGGAACTATTTATCTCTTAGAAACGGATATTGAGAATGCAAAAATACATTTTAAAAAAGCACTTGCAGCTTATGAAATTCTCTGGGCAAGTGATCCCGATATGATAGAAGCTAAGTATCAGGAAATCTATAATCTCTATCCACAGGCAGGCATTGTAATTACTCAAAAATTTTTGCAAAATTGTAAAGAGAAAATACGATAGTCATCAAGTTTGAACACTTTTAAAGGGTATGTCTGGATTTTCTTTTCCAACATACCCTTTTATAAAATGGCATTCTATGGAAGTACATCATTTAAATAATAATTAAAACTGCTGGAATTCCCAATGCTACAAGGGTTGCTACACTAACTAGATAAATCCCATTTTCTGCTACTAACATAAACGTCTGTTGCTTCTTCGTCATCCCGATTTTACGCATAATTTCCAGTTCTTTTCTTCTGGATAAAATTCCAGTCATCACAACATTGCAATAATTCGTGACACCAGCAATCAACATAATAATACTGATACTTCCGTAAATCATGCGATTTCCCCATATATAATTCTGGGATTCTCTTAAAAGATCTGACTTACTGATATAGAATATTCCGGCTTCTCCCACACGATCCCAACTTGCATAGGTCTCATCTGCACGTTTTTGATTTTCTCGAGATAAAATTTCTTGAATCTGCCGCTTCACATATTTTTCTTTATCTGGATTTACGGAGAGTTCCATATAAATCGTCTTTTTTTCAGTTGGAAGTTTTTCAAATCCCTTCTCACTGATAAAGTAGTATATGAAACCTTCTGCTCCGTGCCAGCTCTGGCGAATTTGTGGGAAGTCCTCTGCTTGATTATCTAAATATCCACACAATGTGAACACCTGAGATTTTTCTCCACCATAGATTCCTGAATCTGTACTTGTATCAGAAGATGCTCTTTCTTCCGGTAACATCTGAATCCATTTGCTTAGAACATCTTTTTCAAGAAGCTTCTTAAAATAAATCGGTTCTCCCACACTTTTTTTCGCCTGATCTTCCTGTATTTTAGAAAGCATATGGTCATGTATGATTAATACACCTGTCCCATTTTCCAGACTCTGCATGTCTACTTGTAAATGCTTGTCATCCACGTATTTTTTTAATTGCTCAATCTCGCAGTCTTTGAGAATCTGCACCGTATCTGGCTCACTTCCCTCAACCATAGATGTTCCGTCTCCATAATCCATACTGACTTCTGATTCCACATTTTCTGCTTCCAATATCTTTTCAGTTACCACATTTTCTGTGACAAGCGGACGAATTCCTTTTCTTGAAAGCACCGAATACAAGTATGCACCTTCCATGATATAGGATTTTTCTACTCCATCGATATCTAATAATTCGTCACGAACTTCCCCTGAAACAGGAGCATATTCATCATACTCATTGTCATACAGAAGAGAAAAATTATCTCCTTGTGTTTTCATTGGGTCTTCCCCTGCTTTTCTTGTCTGATATTCCTTTCCGTAGCCTTCTTGTTGTCCCCACTGACTAAACTGCCCCGCAATCAAATAATCCGGTCTTTCTTCTATCACATGTATATAATCTTTTTTATCTGCTATTCGCATCACACTGAAAAATGTAATAACTGCCAAAGTCAATGACAAAACGGTAAATATATAACGTATCGGATATCTAATCACATTTTTCCATGCCAAAAGCAGTAATTCCATTCGACTGCTTCGGATTCGAAAATTACTTCTATTATGAACACGAAAGCGTTCTTTTTTTACACCTGTGTATACTACACTCTCCACACATGAAAGGCTAATCATTCTGTGAATGACCTCTACACATACAAAAATCATCAGAAATCCCGTAAATACAATCGCCATTACAAGAATATTTCCACGGAATACGGAAAAATCTTCTGCTCCCCCATACATATCCAGATATTGTTTTCCTAATATCTCTGGAATTGCAAGCTTTAAAAGTAAAACTGATAAAATACTTCCGATAATAAGTCCCACAATCATAATCTCCGACATCTGTCGGTAATACACTTTTTTCAACTGCTTTTTCGTAGCTCCTAGTGTGTGTAAAAGTCCAAGCTGTCTGATATCCGAAGCCATAGAAATCTGCATGACATTGTGTACGAGAAAAAACATCATAGCTAATATCATCAGCGTCAGAATAATCGCACTTCCATAACTTCCAATCCACGCGTCGGTTGCTTCATATGCCGCTGTATTGGCACTAACAATTTGCTGTCCGGAATCTTTCATTGTCACATCTTTATACAATCTATCTTCAGTCTGTCTCCCTGTCCACTGATCTTTCTGACTGATCAGAATTGTAGCCGATTGGTCTATATCATATCCCCATTCCCTTGCTTTTTTCTCGGAAATGTATCCACCTGTCTTTGTTCCGCCTTTCTGAATATAATCTTGATACCAGCCGCTTAGATAAAATTCCTGTTCTTTCTCCTGGAAAAGCCCCACCTCTACTTTCAGTGAGATTTTCCTTCCAATCTGAGGATTTTTAACACCGAGGATTCTCAAGGCTTCTTTTGATAACATTATCTCATCAGATTTTTCAGGATACAAACCTTCTATATCCGTATATGCCGGTTTCACAATATCATTCCAACCACCTGCATCTAGCACTTCAATTCTTCCGATTTCTCCCTCTTTACCAACTTCTTGTATGTAATATGCATTTCCAATGATATTTCTTCGTCCAACATATTTCACATAACTTAAACCCTGTATCTGTTCATACTGCCTCTTCGTTCCCCCATTCAGATAAGTGGAGGCAGTCTCTCCACTTTGCCTAATCGTTCTCACATACTCTGCCTGCACTTTTCCGTAAGCAATTCCAAAAATGCCGGTCAATGCCAAAACACATAAGCTGACTGCTGCCAGCAAAATTCGATTACGGACATGATTTTCCTTCCGAAATGCTCCAGCCAATTGACGGATTACTGATCGATTTTCGTGAAATGTAAATTGATTTTCACCCATATACTACTCCTTCACTACTCTATCCTCTTTTATTTTTCCATCTTCCATTCGAATCACGCGATCTGCCTTTTTAGCGATGTCTTCCTGATGCGTTACAAGAACTACCGTCTGCTGGAACTGCCTGGCACAAGATTTTAAAAGTTCTACTACTTCCATGCTGTTAACAGAATCTAAATTTCCAGTCGGCTCATCACAGAGCATAATTGCAGGCTTTGCTAAAAGTGCTCTAGCAATTGCCACCCTCTGCTGTTGTCCTCCCGATAACATCTGTGGCAAACGTTCTAACTTATCCTCCAATCTCAGTACATTGACAACTTTTTCAAAAAGTTCTTCATCAACCGGGGAACTATCTAGTCGAAGAGGCAACACAATATTTTCATGCACTCGAAGCACTGGCACCAGATTGTACTGCTGAAATACAAACCCAATGTTTCTTCTTCGGAAGATTGTCCTTTCTTCTTCATTCATATCTTTCAGACTGCTTCCTCGAATCCACACTCCGCCTCCAGTCGGTGTATCTAGTCCCCCAATTAAATTTAATAATGTTGTCTTTCCACTTCCCGATGTTCCTACAATAGCAACAAACTCTCCTTCTTCTACAGACAATGTCACTCCATCCAAAGCACGCACCTCACAGTTTCCTGTATTATAATATTTTTTCAGATTTACCATCTTCACAATTTCCATTTCAAATCGCTCCTATAATATTCATATAGATATATTGTCCTCATTTTATCACGAACAAACTATCTTGAAAAGTTTTCATCAATATACCCTGTTTTTACGCAACTTTTTACAAATCATTTAATTCTGTTCTTCTCTTTTTCTCAAATTTTACTCAATCCCCACTCAATGAAATCTATCACCACTTTTTATAAACTGAGACTGTAAAAACCAATGCGCAATGGTTAAACAAACAGATTTAGGAGGTGATAACTTTTGACCCACTTTTTGACTATAGACTCGAAATTACCACCTTACATGGTATTTCCACGTTTTTTACTTAATACTGATTTATCGGAAACCACAAAAATTCTATACATGATACTTCTTGACCGTACAAGGCTGTCCATTAAAAACGGAAGCTGGGCGAATAATCAGGGGCATGTATATATCCATTTTACAATTTCCGAATTAGCAGACACATTATCCAAAAGTGAAATGACCATAAAAAATAGTCTATCTGCTTTAGAAAAAGCTGACCTTATTTACAGACAAAGACAAGGAATCGGTTTGCCAAATAAAATCTACGTGAAATTTCCAGATGAAGCATTTTCTCCCGTAGATAAAAAATCATCTTTCAGACAGAAAGAAAAATTTCCGTCTGATGGACAGAAAACTAACTATTCCACAGACAACAATGTGTCTACTAATAAAAATAAAAGAAGTAATAACTATTCAGCAAATAAACCTTATAACCAACGAAATTATGAAAGTGAGGAATACGAAAGTCTATGACAAATATTATCGAAACTACAGCAACTTTATCTGCTCCCTCTTTAAAAGAAAATGAGTACCTTAATGAATCTGACGGGCTTGTATATTGTTCCAAATGCCACACCGCAAGACAGACAAGAAAAGAACTTGCCGGACGTACATTTACTCCTTATATCCTATGCGACTGTCAGCGTGAATTGTTTGAAAAAGAAAAAGCAGAACGTGAACATGAAGAGTTTTTACGCACAATATCACAAATGAAATCCAGTGGATTACAAGACAAGGCATTGTATGATTACAATTTTTCCAATGACAGTGGAATCAATCCCGAAATAAAACATGCTCACACTTACGTAGAAAAATGGTCTGAAATGAAACAGAATTCTACGGGTTTGCTTTTATGGGGAGATGTTGGAACGGGAAAATCCTTCTTTGCGGGATGCATTGCAAATGCTCTCCTTGAGCAAGGCGTACCTGTTCTGATGACTAACTTCGCAAAAATCCTAAACACATTAACAGGAATGTTTTCTGAAGATCGTAATCAATTCATCAACAGCTTAAATCAGTACAGTTTACTTATCATCGATGATTTAGGTATTGAACGAAACTCTGAATTCGCATTGGAACAAGTATTTAATGTAATCGACAGTCGCTACCGCAGTAAAAAGCCAATGATCATTACAACCAATCTCACTTTATCAGAATTAAACAATCCGCCAGATTTAATGCGAAAACGAATCTATGACCGAATACTGGAAAATTGCATTCCATTAAAAATCAATAATCAAAATATCCGTGAACTCAATGCTTCATCCAATATGACCAGAGCAAAGCAACTGTTCACGTAGTTGTAAATGAAAACAGCCCGGACACGGGCACACAAGAAAGGAGGTGCCAGATATGGCAAATAAAAGTTTATCCAATGATGAAAAAGCGTTATTACAGGCAAAACATAGATTAGAAGCTGCCGAAGCAAAAGATCGTGTAAAAGAACGTAAAGCCCGTACAAGAAGATTAATTCAGGAAGGAGCAATCCTTGAAAGCGTTGCTCCTATCGTTTGCTCTATGAATTTAGAAGATTTAAAGCACGAATTATCTCTACGACTTAAGGACATGTAGCAAGTAATTTCATTCCCAAAGGGCGCACTTACTCACCACTCGATACAATCGGGCGGTGGTACCCTTACGGGATGTGCGTTCTTCACGAAAGGTACACCGTACCTTCCTCCAGAAAGGGATGATAAATAGCACACTAAAGAAAGAAGGTGATAGTATAGCCATTTATCATTTACAAGCAAAAGTCATCAGCCGTGGATCTGGTCGCTCCGCTGTTGCTGCTTCTGCTTATCTAAGCTGTAGTCGTATGTATAACGATTACGATGGAATCCAACACGACTACACCCGAAAGCATGGACTTCTCCATCAAGAAGTCCTGCTTCCGCCACACGCTAATCCTGAATGGATTGACCGTGAAAAATTATGGAATGCCGTTGAAGAAACCGAGAAAACAAAAGACAGTAGACTTGCCAGAGAATTTGTTGTAGCACTTCCCATTGAACTTAATAAAGATTCCTGGATAGAATTGCTGCGACATTATATACAAAGAGAATTTGTAGATGCCGGTATGTGTGCCGACTTTGCTATTCACGATACAGATGGACACAATCCACATGCACACATCATGTTAACGGTCCGCCCTTTAAATGAAAATGGAACATGGCAACACAAAACAGAAAAAGAATATCTTTGTATACGAAACGGAGAAGAGAAAGGATTTACTGCTTCCGAATTCAAATCAGCACAACTGGAAGGATGGGAAAAACAGTATTCCTACAAAGTCGGAAAAAAGAAAGTTTTTATGACAGCCTCAGAAGCTAGAAAGTACAATTACGAACGTGTCAGCAAATATCCAAAGAGTACCAAATTCGGCAGGCAGAATCCGCTTACCGAACGATGGAACAGTGATGAACAATTGTTACTCTGGAGAGAACATTGGGCAGCTGCCACTAATCAGATGTTAGAAAAACACAATTTAACTGAAACCATTGATCACCGCAGTTTCGCTGAACAAGGTCTCACCAAACAACCAACCATTCACGAAGGATACGCAGCGCAGCTTGCTGAAAAGAAAGGGCTAATTTCCGATCGTTGTGAACTCAATCGTCAAATACGTGCTGACAATAAACTTTTAAAAGAATTAAAGAAACAGGTCAATAAACTTACCAAGGCTATTTCAGAAAGCATTCCAGTAATTGCTGAAGCATTAGAAACCATCCGAGAACGACTGATTCTTATTCAATACCAATTGCTCCATAACGAATCACAGTCGTATTCTCTTACAAAAAAGATTAACGCTGGCACGTCTGTTTTTAAAGAATACTATGACTTCAAAAAATTACTAAATCAAAAAATTGCCGAGAAAAAAGAATTATCTCAGCAAAAGAAAAACACCGGATTCTTCAATCCAATCCGCCATATTCAATTAAGTCAGCAAATCACAACTCTTACCGAAGAGATCGAAGAATTAAAGAATCAGAAGACTGCTATCTTGATTCGTCTGGGATGTGATAAAGAAAGTGATATTAAAATTGCAGAAAGCAATCTCAAGAAAATGAATGAAACTGTAGAGAAATTATCTAAATGCAAATTCCGGCTCATCTGAGCACGGTTTCCGATAAAAACTGAACACGGATTC
>CAZUVY010000107.1:0-7746 GCA_964623905.1 uncultured Faecalimonas sp. | reverse complement strand
ACATACACAAGAATTAGATTTGATTTTTGAAAAAGAAGTTTAAACGTATTTATATTGGGACGAGGAGAGAACAGTGTATGAATACATTTAGCGTGATCCTATTAGTAGTTTTGTTTTGTATCGCACAGATAGTTCTTTTGAAAAAAGAAAATAAGAAATGGGTTAAGCATTTACCAATAGCCATAAGTGGTATTGGAGTGGTAATCGGTTTTGCGATTTACTATATTTCTTACATACCATTCCTTTTGGAAATGCAATCACAAAGCGTATTGTCTGAAAATCAGTATTTTGCTATGACGATGTGTGTATTGTTTATGCCTTGTCTTGTGGGCAGTCTGCTGGGAATTGTGTTAGTGAAATTCTTAGGTAAAAAGCAATTGCTGTACTTTCTGCCTTTTATTCTGTCCATAATAACTTATTTGGGTGCAGCAATCATGGGGTTAGGAATGATTTCAGTTAAAGAAATTGTATGGATGGCATTATTTTTGATTAGTGGATTTTTATTGAGCAATGAAAAAGTATGGGGATGTGTATTTGGAGTGTTTCCGGGCATTGTGTTTGTTTGGATGAGCACAAATTATACTGGACAAGTAATCAATATCGAATTACCGCTTGGATTGATAATCATTGGATTTTATGTAGGATGTGGTATTGGTTTATACTGGAAACAGTATTTATGGAAACGGAAGATGTAAGAAGGGCGGTGCGCTGTCTTATGAAGAAAATATTAGTTATTATGACTATCATATTGGGCATATTGACATTTACAGGTGCAGGATATGTGTTATATACAGGCGGAGAAGCAAATCCGGGATATGCAGTAATTCCAATGCTGTTTTGCTTAATATGTTCAGCAGGTTTGCGACAGATTAAGAATAATGAGTAGCACAATGAAAGAATAAACGTGCTAATGCGGCTTTGTATCATTGGCAATGGCATTGTCATGTATGAGTGATGTAATTGAAAAGAAGACCGGGGAGATCTCACTATATGAAAAAGAAAATAATCGCGGCATTACCTTTTGTAGCAATGCCAATATTTATACCAATTTATTCTATTTTAGATAGTCTTATTCTTGTGGATATATTTGGATGTGGCTGCGTACCTTCTACACAAACAAATATGCTTAACATTCCGTTTAATGCCAATGACTTGAGATTGCTTGTCTTTTCGTTATTAACAATTGGTTTATCTGTGTGGAGTATTGTTATTGCAAGAACTTTTAAAAGGAAAGTTGCAAAGATAACATATTGTATTGCCGCTATTTTGTTAAATGCAATATTGGCTATATGGGTTGTGGAAACATTTATGTGGGCATAAGAAATGGATTGACGAGGGGTGTGCGAATATGAAGAAGTTACGGAGATATGCAAGTGTTTTAGCTATAATTATATCGGCATTAGTTTTATCAGCGTGTGCAAAGACGGAGCAGAAGGGAATGTATATTAAACCAAGTGAGTTTACAGAAGAAACCCGTGAAGTGTTGAAACTGTTTGATGATGAAGTACAGTTTTTTGATATTGTTCTCGATGAAAAGGTAAAATCAGAAACAATAACCGTCTGGGTGTATCATGGCGGAGAGTGGCAAGAAAACGGAAAAACTTCCGGACCGGTAGATACATTAGAGAGAAGAATTGCAATCAGATTAACCGAAAATAGTTATGAACTGTATTCAATGGATGAAAGCGGTCATGTGAAATATGAATCTCCTGAATTAAATACATCTTTTGATGAGTCTATGGCAATTATTGGTTCAAGGGTAGAAGGAGAAACGCAGCTTATATTAAATGAGGAGACTACAATTTGGATGAAAATCGGTTCAGAAACAAGCAGTATGGAAAACTTCAATGTTACAGAGGATTTTAGAACAATGGATTGCAATGCGGGAGTTGTAATTACGCTAACGGTGTCTGATGAAATAGTGGAATAGCCAAAGGAAATGTAACGGAGGAAAGAGTCAAATGAAAAATATGGGAAAGTATATATTGATTGGATTAGGTGTCGTATTGGCGGAGTGGATTTTTATAGCATTCTTTAGTGAAATGTTTAATGGATTATCGCAAGAGGGAGCAGTCGCCATTGGCAGTGCATTCTTCCTTGCATTTGAAATGGTTATCTGCACAGGCGTGATTGTGTCAAAGATTGATAAGAAGAAAGAAAATGATTGAAATAGGAAAATAAGGATGTGGATACATGAATGTAAATATTAAGAAGACGAAAGAGTATTATAACTCTATAGAAGATTCTGAATTGTGCGATTGTGATTATTGCCGTAATTACAGGTTACAAGTCAAATCTGCATTTCCAAAAGTCGAGATGTATTTAGATTCATTAGGAATTGATATTGAAAAACCTTTTGAAACATCACCACTGGAGCCTGATGAAAATGGGATGTTGGAATGTTGCTGTTGCCAGTATATTGTATTTGGAAATTGCGAACCGGGATATCATCATAAAATTGATGGTGTTGAATTCCGAATTGCAACATCTTATCCAAGCACGGGTACTGAGCAGGAGCATTTTGTCATAGAACTATTTCCGATTCGGTTAAAATATATTTAGCTTAATCTTGGAGGAAACTTATATGAAGAAGAGCAAATTTTTAATCGCAATATCTATAGTAGTTGCCTTATTCTTATCATTCATGATTGGAACCGGATTTATGAAGAGAACAGATGTAGCTTTGGGGGAATATTCCTTATCTGAAGATGGAAAAAAGCTGACTTTTCATGCTGGAGTTTCCTCTTCTATGGGATATACGAGAGGATTTAAAGACAATGGCGGTGGTGTAAAACCACATTATCTTACGTTTTACTCTACTTTTGGAGGGCTGAACAGTTCTTTCGGAGCAAAAAGTGAATTTACATTAGATTTAGATGAGAATGACACAGAAATTTATTTTGGACGTGCAGATGGTGGGTATGAGTTGGTGCTGCAAAAAGACGTGGAAACAGGAGAATGGGTACGGCCGGAGCATATTCAAGATGTGTCGGTAGTCAAAACATATGAGAAGACAGATCCGGACCTTGCAGAAGAGAATCTGGATAATGATAAGCTGATTGTCATGGTCAAGCATTACCAAATGAGTGATGGCACATGGAAGACAGATGAACAAACATATCAGTACAGACTGGAAATTACGGGCCGAATGAACAATGCGGCAAAAGACAGTACGTTCGTCTTCTTAAGTAATATAAAAGAAATCACATTTGACCAGGCATGGAAAGCCAGCGGATTAAGCAGCAACATGGATGACTATTTTGATGTAGAGGATGCGAAATTTGTGGCTATGAAATAGAAATACATTGGAGAACGATATGAACACGCAATTTATTCAAAAATTGTTTATTGATTGGGATAAAATTGAACGCAGTAGTTATCTTCGCAGAATAGAGGCAATCAGAGGATTGGAAGAATTGGAATTTGAAAAGCCGATTACATTTTTTGTTGGAGAAAATGGAAGTGGAAAATCAACAATACTGGAAGCACTCGCAGTAGCTTGTGGTTTTAATCCGGAAGGTGGAACAAAAAATTATACATTTTCCACTTATGATTCACATTCCGAGTTGCATAAAGCAGTACGAATTTCAAAAGGATTCTGCAAACCTAAATGGGGATATTTCCTTAGAGCAGAAAGCTTTTATAATGTTGCGACACAGGAAGAACGTTATTCAGATATCGCTCATCCATCAGAGAAATATCATGAAAAATCGCATGGAGAAAGCTTTCTTAAACTTGCACAAAACCAGCTGCAAGCGAATGGTTTGTATTTGTTTGATGAACCAGAAGAAGCATTGTCACCACAACGACAATTGACTTTATTAATGGAAATATATGCATGTGCAAAGCAGGGAGCGCAATTTATTATTGTTACCCATTCACCGATTTTGTTAGGAATACCGGGTGCACAGATTATTTCTTTTGATGATGGAGAAATACATAAATGCGAATACGAGGATACAGAAAGTTATAAAGTGACGGAAATGTTTATCAATAACAGAGAATTACTATTGAGCAGATTACTTGCAGAGTAATGTAAAGGATTTGGATTTACTGGAGGGATGGATTGTGAAGACAAAACGTAAAGGATTATTAGTGATTTTGTTGATTATATTTGTGATAATTGCGGGTGCAGCATTTCCTTTCTATAATTGGAACAAGCATTATTCATACACATTAACAGGAATTACTTTGTGGCTCAATATTGCTTGCTATATTGAATTAGGTGTTTTTGAACGTCGTTTATTGCCAGACAGTGCAACCGTTAAAATCGTGTTGATCAATTTGGGAATGGTTTTGGCAGGTATGGGATGCAGATATCTTTTGGAATTTGGAGAAGTGTCAAATACTTATAACTTTACTCTTTCAAATATTGTATCTCATCTGATAGCTACACTCATAATCAGTACGGTTTCTTATGTCTTGTCAAAATCGCCAAATCAAGTTGTAAATGAGTAAATGCTTATAGGGTGTGGAGGTGGCAGCATGAAGAAATATTTAAAAGAATTCGTAGTATTACTGTTTCAATTGTTTATGTTTTATGTGTTCCCATTGTTTGCAGGTCCAACAGATGCAATGGGGATGGTTGTTTTGATAATACTGGCAACATTATTGCTTTCAGTAGTGATTGGCTTAATTTCAAATAAAAAGATAAAATATTTGTATCCTTTAATTACTGCAATATTATTTGTGCCATCCGTATTTATTTACTATAACGAATCGGCATTGATTCATTCGGTATGGTATTTCGTTGTGTCAAGTGTGGGTTTAGTATCAGGAACTATATTGAAGAAATTGATTTGCAGAAATAAATAATTCTGTGGAATCATGCTTGTTTTGCTTGACCTGTACGTTGCGTATACCATTAAGCTATATACTGGAGGTGGAACATATGACCATTCATGAAATAGCGAAAGAACTTAATATTACAAAACGAGCAATTAAATTTTACGAAGAGAAAGGGCTTTTGAAAATTGCAAAAGAAAATAATGGATACAGAAATTATACCGAAAGTGATATGGAAACACTTCGTTTAATTTCAATATATCGAAAACTCGGAATCAGTATTTCTGATATCCAGAAGTTGCTGGAAAAAGAAGATAAGGATATTCTTCTACACATCCTTGAAAACAAAGAAAAAGACCTTCGTGAGAGGACAAAAGAATATGAAGAATTAAAGGCATTTATTACAACTGGAGATATAGAAAAGCTGTCAGAAGAAATTCAGTATGAAACAATTGCAGAGGCAATCAAAGATGCTGTTCCTGGATTTTATGGATTCTATTTCCTGCATCATTTTCAACCTTATTTACAAGGAAGGATAGAAACGCCAGAGCAGAAAAAAGCGTATGATATCATCTGTGAATTTTGGGATAATACAGAAATTAGAATTCCGATTCTTTTAAGGCTTAGTGTATGGATTATGTATCGCTTTCATTCAGAACCTTCGGTAGAAACAGTAGTGGCTAAAATGGATGAACAGATGAAGCTGTATCTGGAACCAGATGAAGAGCAATATGAAAAACTAAAAAAGAGCATATTAGATGGTTATCGTATGAATCGTATCATGCGTTTTCATCCAGTATATATATCAAAACGTAAATTTATGAAAGAAATGCAAGATAAAGGGTACAATGATATTTTTATTCCCAATATGAGAATTTTATCACCGGATTATAAGAAATATTGTGATGCGTTGACTGGAATGAATCAAAGACTTTGTTCGGAATTGGGGTTATATTACGATGCAAATTATAATCTGGTACGTAAAAGAATAGATGTTAATTAGCGTTGCTTTACTGTAACATGATAATCATGCTTCAATTATTCCGAAGGGAGGCAAAAAGTATGCTGAGTGAAAGAATAAAAACTCTTCGGAAGAAGAAAGGGATGAGCCAGGAAGAACTGGCATTAGAGATACATGTGGTTCGACAAACAATCTCCAAATGGGAAAACGCATTGTCTGTTCCGGATGCTGATGAATTGATACATTTAGCAGATGTGCTGGAAGTATCGGTTAATTCTTTATTAGGGGTAGAAGAAAAAGAGTCTCTGCCATATGAGGAGTTGGTAAATGAACTTGCGAGTATCAATGAGGAATTGGCAAGGATGTGCGAGCAGGAACGATTGGTCAGACAGGCAAACAAAATCAGGGGAAAGATATTATTTATTGTAATAATCTCGCTGATATTTGTTGCAATCATCAAGAATGAAGGAATTCAAGTATTTGTAATAGGGGTGTGTGCACTTGCATCACTTGGTATTCTATATAAAAATCTAGCGGTGCTTACGATTGTGACAACAAAGGATTTGAAACTAAAAGCACTTCGTACGACAACAATCTTTAATACGATCTTGATAGGAATATGTATTTTGGGTGCGATTCTTACAGAAACAGGTATTGTCAAAATTGGTCTTGAAGGAGAAAAGTATTTCGCGGCGTTTATTGTAAGTGTGTTTTTGTTGTTTATGGGTTATATTTCACCGAAACTGCCATTTACAAGACATACAGGACTAAGACTTCCATGGACAGTAGCAGATGAGGAAACTTGGAATGTAGCACATAGGATCCTTGGGATTGTTGCGATTCCGGTAGGTGTGTTTTATATTGGAGCAGTGCCATTTGTAAAAGAGTTTGAAGCATTGACGGTCGGAGCTGTGTTGATGTGTGTTGCTGTTCCCGGAATCATATCTGCTCTGTTTTATTATCGGAAATTTCATATAAAAAGATGGTAGAAAGACCGATTCTACTACCTCTCGGTTGGCAAAATCGTAATGAAATTATAGAATAAAGGTATCAATCAGAGAGGGTGATGTTTATGTTTGAAATTGATAAGAAAAGTTTTGGAGAGTTTATCTCCATGCTCCGTAAAGAAAAATCCATGACACAGAAAGATCTGGCTTCCAGATTGCTTGTGTCGGATAAAGCTGTCAGCAAATGGGAAACGGGAAACAGTATGCCGGATATTACATTGCTGGTTCCTTTGGCAGAGGTGCTTGAAGTAACAGTAACTGAATTACTGGAATGTAAAAGAATAGAAAAAACAGATTCTATAGACGCAGATCGAACAGATGAAATTGTCAAAAAAGTAATCACACTTTCAGAAGAAGAACAGGATCTGTTCCGTATGAACCGAAAAAAACGATTAATATTTTTTGTCCCTATATTAGCAGTTTCTTGTGTGGAAACTCTTTTATTACAAGTATGGGCACAATTAAAAAGTGTTCCGACAGATAATCTGTATCTTTTTGCTGTAATTGGAATAATCTGTGGATGTTATTTCTGGATCTTTGCAAAAGAAAAGATACCGACATATTATGATCAGAATAAAGTTACTGCTTATAGTGATGGTGTTTTTCGTATGAATTTGGTCGGTACAAGCATCAATAATAGTAATTGGAAATACATATTACAAGTCGGTCGAATCTGGTCAGTAGCATGTATGGTTGTTTTACCGTTACTGTACTTTCTGGTTGAGATATTCTTATCAGATATTGTAGGAAGGACAGGAGAGTACGCATTGATCATAATCTGTATTGCTGGACTATTTGTTCCGATGCATGTTGTAGCTAAAAAATATGAATAAAGTATATGGGCACGTCGGGAAACTGGCGTGTTTTGATTATGTAAAAGAAATTTGCGAAAGTTCCAAAGCGATTTGCTAGCCATATTTTACGGAGATAAGTATAATATGCATATTCCGGAATAACTGCGCATCCGTTCCAGAAGAACGGAGCGCCATTCCG
>CAZUVY010000106.1:0-7747 GCA_964623905.1 uncultured Faecalimonas sp. | reverse complement strand
ATATTACTTATCTTTAAAAAATATTTCATACTTTTAAGAAGGCTCTTCCTGAGATATCCTCAGAAAGAGCCTTTTCCCTCATTTCTATGATGGTTTGCCATTTGTAAAGTAGCAATAGCCACTCGTACTGTTATCATAATCATTCAATCTTAAATATGTCTGCCAATCCTCTTCTGTACCAGAATGTCCATCACCGTCAAAATCTTTATTTGGCAATGAATCATATGCTTTTAATAACGTCTTATAGTATTCTGTTGTTGTATCCGAAGCAATCGCCATATCCATCACAAAATTTTCAATATAAATTTGAGGTCTCATATATGCTTTTTTCATTTTGTGTTTCACCTCACTATTTCAAATCTACTGGTTCTGAGTAGTTACCATACATGTCATAGCATACAATAGAGAAGTTTGGAACATTCTCTTCTGCATCAACTTTGAATTTTACAGTCCATGTACGTACTTCATTTGAATCTTTATATGATGCAGTCACTACAGGCATACTATCAGTTTCAGACACTGGTTGTCCATTTACAAGTTCTGCATCTTTTACTACGATTTTAATACTCTCTACATCTGTTATTGTTTTAAATGTAATTGTTGAATATTTTCCAGCAGTAAATCCTTTGCTGCTTGAATAGCCAGATTTCACCTTTACTGTATTTGCATTCAACTCAGCAATTTCCATAATTCCATCACTTTCTGGAATTTCCGGTGTAAGCCCTGTCAATTCATATCCGTTCACTTTTAAATTAGTAAATGATATGATTGCTCCCTCGCCTTCAACTGTAAGTATTACTTGACTACCACAATATAAATCATCTATCTTTGTCAAATCATAATATAGTTCCGTTGCAGACTCAATCGTAGCTATTTCTACCCACTCTTCATCTGAATTAAGATATTTCAATTTTGGCTGAGTTCCTTGAATTTTCTTAACACCGATTTGTAAAACCAAATCTTTCTCATCTTCTGGCGTAATATCAAAACCTAAAGCATAACCATTTTCAATATATAACTCATTATTAGGACCATTTACAGCATATGTCATCAAATCACTTGTTATATCTGCATCTGCTCCTTTGGCAGTAACAAATTCTCCTGAAAATGATTCTACAACAGTCTTTCCTTGTAAGAGATAAATTGCTCCTTCTTCATCTGTACTGTATTGAATCAATGTTGCTACTGGCTCTTCACCTTCTACAGATGATGCTGGATCTTCGTAATTGAATTCAAATCCTTCTCCCAAGATTAATGATCTAACTTCTTTAATATCAGCATCTTTTTCACCAGCAATATATGCATCTTCACCATTAACCTTTGTACTCTGATCACCCATAGGGTTATAGATTCTAATACCATCAATGTATACTGCATTTGCTTCATAGTTTGTTGGGAACGATGCTACAATTTCTACAATGTATGTTCCATATGCCAAATCTGTCTTGCTGATAACTGGAATCTGGTAAAGATCACCATTTTCATAATATGTATTTACACTCAGTACAGCACATAAGTTAGATACATTATCTACATAGTATATTTTGTTTTCATCAGAATCTGTCTTTGATACAATATTGGCAGTTACACCATTTTTTTCTTTTTGATAGATGTTGACTACAATATCTCCTGTATTTGTAGTAGTTCTACTGATAATATCAAAACCAGTACCTGTAAATTCAAATAATGCTCTGGCTGTGTCTCCCATCTTTGTAGCACTTCCATTGCTATATCCATCTCCACCATTTGCATATGCATCATCATATCCATACTGGATATCAAGACTGTTGCTTTGTTCTCCTACTTCACTGCCCTTCTTTTCTGTTGAAGTTGTTCCACAGTAGATAATACCATTAGTACCATTTGCATTTTCAGTACCACTTGAAGCAAAGTTATCTTCATAGTAAACAATATCTGCTGGCATAACAGTAATAGTTGCACTCATTACTACACCGTCTTCTGGTGTATCCACTACTCCTTTTGTATTATCTGGCGCCAAAATAGTTGTTCCATAACTTGCTTGTTCTTGCTGATCCATAAATTCGATAGGTGTATACAAAACTTTCATTGTGTCGCTTGCCAATTTTGCACCTGGATATTTTGTTGTAACAGCATTTTCTGTAATTACAATCTGTTGTAATTCTATTGCTGACACATCATTTACTGTTGTATCAGCATCTTTTACTGTAATTGTTCCTTGTTCCATCTTGCTTGTAGATAATGTACTAAATTTAGCGGTTGTGCTCACCTTCTCGATATAAAGATTATCGTTCTGGAACAAACCATTATCATATGTAGTATCAGCTAAATCTGATTCTAAACCATAGTCAAATACATATACATCATCTGACATGGCATATGTATGAATAGTAATTTTCCCATTTACTATCGTTGAATCTTCTGCCTTTCCTGTATAATCAACCACATATGTTTCATTCGGTGTAGTTGGATCTACATTCAGACTTCCATCTTCATTTACATTTACAGTAATTTTATCATCTGGATTTTCTTCGTCCCTTGGAGTTGCTGTTTCTACTGTGATTGTAGACTTATCTTCTGGATCTGTTACTGTATAATCTGTTCCATCTTCTTTTCCAGCTTCTACATAAATGACTTTATCAACTGATTTTTCTTTTGATTTATTTGTAATAACAATTTCAGCTTTTTCACCTGTTGCTACAGTAACATCATCTACTTCGCTTCCATCTACTTCCCAGCCATCTCCTGAAGTTTGTGTTTCCGTTGCTTGTACTTTAGCACCAGTTGGAATTCCTTCAAATGTTACAGTTTCACCTGAAGCTAATTGTAATTTTCCCTCGTCTGATAATGTACCAGTCACATCATCACTCGAATCGTTCGGTGTAGCATTATCACTTGTATATTTAAGTTTATAAGCCTTGTAATCTTCTTTACCATCTAAATCAACTAATACTTCAAATTCAAATGTAGTATCTTCTGGAGCAGTACCTTTACTCCATCCTTTAGTTAAGGACACACTGCCTACATATGGTGTATTAGTAAAGTTAACTACATAATCGACACCTGGTTTATTCGGATTATCTGAATCAGCTTCCCCTAACTGAAACTTTGCTGAGGTTGTACCAGATGTACTACCATCACTCAATGTGACCATTTTTGAATTTGTTTGATCCCATACAAAAACGCTTGTACTATATTTTTCGGAATCAACACCTGTTTCCTCAACTTTTATAATATCGCCTAGATCAAACGCAGAATCACCCGAACTATCCGTAAAGTCATATGCATAAATGTTATCTGCAAGACCTATGATTTTACCATCTTCTGTAGTCTTTGCACTTACACTTCCTGCACCGTCATATTCCTTTTTATAATTAATCTCTCCTACAGGATTTTCCTTATTATCCGTAAACTCAGTAATTGTAAAGTCAAATAAATCTTTTGTTTGTACAGTACTTGCCAAACCTTCATTCACATTCGCAGTATTAACTGCTTTACTTACAATCAATCCAGAAGGTACCGGATTAAATGTAAAGCTAATAGACATATTTGAGTCATACATCCCACGCTCCATATAGAAGAAAGTTAATGTATGAACTTTTGTATCATCTGCTGGGAAAAGATCTGCTAAAGATTTTTCAACTGTTTCCCCAGAAAAAACACCTTTAATACTAGAAAACGAATCTACATCTTTCGAAACAGAAACTCCTGCAGTTTCTGATGACGCTTGTTCCCAAGTATCTCCTGTAATCTCCTTATTAGTCCAACCATTTGTACTATTTGCAGCACTATAAGCTTGCTGTACGGTAACAGTCTGTTTTGTAAAATTAATCTCTCCGGATGCTTTATAATGTGCACCACCCATATCTAACACTAAAACATCATCGATAAATACCCAAACATCATCGTCACCAGTAAAATTAAATACTACATCCTGACCATTAATCTGTCTATTTTCATCCATTGATAAAGTAAATGGTATCGTAAATCTAGTACCAAATCCCATATTACGTGAGTTGGCTGCGTCTGAGTTATACGATGTACCAGATCCTGGATTGTATCCGTGAGCTTCATCAAAAGGATAATATCCTTTTTCATTTGCTCCATTTACTACTGTCGTATTATAACTATATATGGATGATGTATATAATTGTTTATTTGTATAGCTATAATATACTGCATAATCTTCTGCAGAATCGTAAGAATAAATTGTCTGACCATTTTCAGAAGTTGTCTTTTTAAAAGGGAACTGCAAATCTGAATAGTATGCACTTACCTGATTATTTCCATTAAATAGACTTTGAGTTTTGAAATATGGCAATTCATTGCCTGTATTAGGATCTGCCAAATTACCATTTTTCAATTGTGTAGCAACAATATTTTGCGCTGCTGCATTACCATAATCTGAAAGAGCGACATTTGCAATCAAACTGAAATTTGGCAAACCGTGTTTAGTCCAACTGCTATCCTGCATTATGCGATTTGATTTATGTCCCAAACCACCAAAATAAAGCGGAATTGTAGGTCTTGCCGTTGTATCATTTGTAGTGTTTCCCGCAATTACATAATTCCATGCACTATATGGTGCACAATTGTAATTAGTTGCGCCGCCCTCGTTAGTCGACACATAGCTTTTCCCAGTATCACTTGAATTTGAAACACGAGTATTATTAAAATAGTCCCATAATTCAGTACTTACCATAAAAGTTTCAGTAGTTACTGTGTCATCTCCACTAGTAGTAGTATATGTAGACCAATTACCTTTCCAACATTGTTTACTGCCCGATTGATAGCTAGTTACACGATACATCGGATAGCTGGTTGGCGGATTAGCTCCTGCATCAGCAATAACCACCTGATCTGTTTCTCCATTGTTCCAATCTGTTTTTGGAGTAAAAATTACTATTTTTGCTGAATCGGAAATATATGCTGAATATAACGTATCACTTACTTTTGTCATACTGAAATTATCATTCAAAGGATATCCACTGCTATCTAATGCATGCACACCTGGTTTCGTCCATCTTTCTCGGTTTGTTTGTGCTAAACCACTCAAATCAAGATAAATCAATTGACTATCTGCGGCATTAACACTTGCCATCTGTCCCACTGGCAGCATTCCAGCTACCATTAATACTACTAAGATCATACTCAGTAGTCTTTGTTTTAACTTTTTCATCTCATTTCCTTCCTTTCATTTATTATTTTTTATTGTTTGAAAAAGCGTTTTCAGTTCGCCTCACATCCTTTTCTGTTTATTTTTCGAATGCTATTTCATAAATCTGAGATCAGATCACTCTCAATTCTTATGAATTCAATATCCTGCATTCTTTCAATATATCCAAAAATTCTTTCAGATCAGCTTCTGCTGTCTCTTCATCGACCTCATACTCTTCTACGATCGCCTCTATCAGCTTTTCTTCTGTTGTCTCCTCCTGTAATCTCTCCCAGATAAAAGCACCCAGTTCATTTACTGTGATCAGGCCGTTGAATTCCAATGTTGTTGTCCCTGTTGGAATGATGACATAGTCACCTGCAATCTCTCTTAATATAAATTCTTTGTCAATCTTCATATTTTCTTATCCTTTCCTTTGCAAGTGCTGATATTCTTTCTCCATCTCCTCCCGAAATACTTCCGTCTGTCTGCAAAGATATTCCGGCTTTTTATAACTGCATCCCTGTCCTTCTGCTATCGCCAATGCTCCACACATAGTGCAGCAGAAACGTCTTTTGCAGTTCTTGCATTCTGGCGGCAATAAGATTTCATTTGTCTCTTTGGTAATTGTCTGCCATGCTGTATCAAATCCTACCTCAAAGGGTCGTGCCACCGGATCGTTCATCATACCGCATGGGGTCATCCTTCCATCCCATGTGATCCAGAACGAAGACCTTCCTGCCATGCATCCCATCTTTTCATCTGGAGCACGTTCACATTCTTCTTCCTGCTCCAAGAAATCATTCTTTCCTTCATGCAGTGCTTTCAGCCTTTTATATAAAGTATCTTCATCCAGACTCAGGATTTCTGCTCTGGCTCTGGCTCTTCCGGCTTCTTCCGGAGTAAACCGGACTTCCTCATTCGGAACGCCCTCTCTTGCACTTCGCACTGGTGGAAACATATAAGTTGCGGCATTTACCTGAATTCCACGGCTCTTTCCAAACTCATATATCGCTTCCATGTCTTCCAGATTGTAACGGGTAAAACTTGCATTGATATTTACGAAAATCCCTGCTTCCTGAAGCATATCGATCGCTCTTGTCGCTGCATCAAATCCTCTCGGATGCCCACACAGCTTTTTGTAAGTATCATTGCCTCCCCCATAAAGCGTTATATTTATCTTTGTCGGCGGATTCTGTTTCAGCCATTCTACTGTTTCCTGATCGATCAAAGTTCCGTTGGTGTTGATCGAGATCATGAGTCCCAAATTTTTTAACTCTGTATAGATCTTTCGAAAGTCTTTTCTAAGAAATGGTTCTCCTCCTGTCAAAAGCAGGAAAAGCATTCCTCTCTGGACACAGATCTTGCCCATCTGGATCCATTCCTCTGCCGTATACTCTCTCCCTCGGGCCTTCATCTCTTCTTCTGACATCCTTATGTAACACATGCGACAATTCATGTTGCAGCGCGGAGTCAGTTCGAAAGTACCACTTACAGGTGTATGTTTTCTTGCCGCCTTTTGATAAATATATTTGCGAACCTGTGGCTGCATAGGTAGCTTTTGTCTCTCCATCTCCCCTTCGCTCCTTTGTGTTACACAAATATACTGTTATTCCAATATCTGTACCGCCATGATCTGACTACTTTCTGGATTAAAGTGAGCAGCGATCGCTTCCACTTCCCCTCCTGCAGGTACGTTTTCAAATGGTGTACGATATGTGATTCCCCCTAGATATGCACCTCCCAATTGGAAGTACTTATAATATACGTAAACTTTTTCATAAGACTCATTTGTCTTATTCTTCAAAGTAATCTTTCCTTTTTCTGTGATCAGCTCAAACTTGTCCTCTTCCAGTGTTGGCTGTTCCATATATCCAGAAGCAGTATCCCCGTAAGTATAGGAATCTTCTTCTGAAAACTCACGTTTATTGGCTTCTAAGACCAATGTAGAAGTGCCGGATGGAAGGTTTGTTACTTTAAATAAAGCTGTCTCTGTATCATTCACCTGAAATGTGATCTCTGCTATCTGCAGCATCTTGTCTGAATTGTTTGTGATCAGCATCGCTGTCACATTGGCTGTCGGCTCATCACTTCCATCTTCTAAAAAGTTACCTGCGTATCTGCCAATTGCTTCTACTTTTAAATTCGAATCTGATAAGAGAATCTCTGGCTGATTCGTTTCTGTCACTTCTCCATTTGAGCCTTCTGTTGTATTTTGTGTCTCCTCTGAAGAAGAATCTGTTGCATCTGCAAGTCCATTTGCACTAAATCCCTGAATTTCCGATATCTCAAGAGTCCCTTTTCCCGGTTCTTCAAGCTTATATTCATCCTCTTTTGACTCATTCTGATTGAGCATTGGAAAAGCAACCAAGACTACCAAAAGGATCAGCAAACCTCCAACCAGGACGATCGGTAATTTTTTCTTATTCTTTTTCATGAAATCACTTCTTTCCTATTTAATTTATTCATTTCATGGAAACGTTTCATCTTTGTTTGCAAATAATGTCGCAACAGTCTTTCTAGAATTTCTCCCAACAACCTTGCAACAAACACTCTTGTCAGATAAATCCCGATTTACTCTTAGTGGATTTTACTGATTTCCTGGGTATTTGG
>CAZUVY010000105.1:0-7846 GCA_964623905.1 uncultured Faecalimonas sp. | reverse complement strand
TGGGCAAGAAAACGATCGAGCTTCATCATGTAAGTAAGAGTTATGGCGACAAAACGATCATCAAGGATTTTGATTATATTGTTTTGAAGAATCAAAGGCTTGGTATCATCGGACCAAATGGCTGCGGAAAATCTACGCTTATGAAGATGATCACGCATGTCATTGAACCGGATTCGGGCGAGGTTGAAATAGGGGATACCGTTCAAATCGGATATTTTGCGCAGGAAGCAGAAGAGATGGACACCAATCAGAGAGTCATCGATTATATCAAAGATGTGGCAGATTATGTGCCGACAAAGGATGGCAGAATCACTGCATCGCAGATGCTGGAGCGTTTCTTGTTTGATGGAAATATGCAGTATACACCGATCAGTAAGTTATCCGGCGGTGAAAAACGCAGATTATATCTTTGTAAGGTATTGATGGAATCGCCAAATGTGTTGATTCTGGACGAACCGACCAATGACCTGGATATCCCGACGTTGACGATTCTGGAAGATTATCTGGATTCTTTTAACGGCATTATTATTACCGTTTCCCATGACCGATATTTTCTGGACAATCTCGTGGACCGCATTTTTGCGTTTGAAGGAAATGGGTATTTGAAACAATACGAAGGTGGCTATACCGATTATCTTGAAGCGGGACTTCGTATGGAAGGCGATGCTGGTGTGATTGCAGATAAGAAGCCGGCAAATGCAGACAAGCCAAAGGCAACAGGAAAGGATTGGAAGAAGAATCAGCCTGTGAAATTGAAGTTCACATACAAAGAGCAAAGAGAATTTGAGACAATCGATGATGATATTGCTGCATTAGAAGAGAAGATAGAATTTTTTGATGCAGAAATGCTTCAGAATGCCACGAATTCAGCAAAATTATCTGAGATTATGGCAAAGAAAGAAGAAGCGGAGGCTGCATTGGAAGAAAAGATGGAACGCTGGATGTATTTAAATGATCTGGCAGAGAAAATTGCAGCACAATAATGATAAAGAATACGGCTCCCTGCCGTTGGATTTTGGAAATTCAGCGGCAGAGGGCTGTTTATTTTTTATATAGAATTCCCAAATTTCCATTCCTTGCATATATTAAACAGAACATGATTGTAAGGATATGTACAAGATGAGGGATTATGTAAGAATTTCACTGGAACCGCATTTGTTTTTTGCGAGAATTATGAAGGAGCATGCATTTTTCTTGCAGGCAGGGTTTATGCAGAAAAATACAGAATGGATTCGAAGAGCAGATTTCTTTCGGAGACAATTTGAAGATTTGCTGCGAAGAACTGTGCAGATGAGCAATCGTATGGTCAGTGGTACTGTATTGCAGTCTGAGGAAATCGTTACCAGATATACAATGGATGCAGAAAGAAAAACAAGTGATCTAAGCGGAATTCCAATTGACAGCAGAATCACAGCAGCAGAAAGAAATCTGGAATGTGGGCGTGAGTTTGATGTTACACGTGAAGACGTACAGATGGTGCAAAGACTCAACGAAAGAGCAGTCTGGCTTTTAAATGGTCTGATTGATTTCAAAGAAAGACTTCTAAGAGAAGTGAATGAATGTCGTATATTTACAACCAATTATCCGCTTTTGATTGATCATATCACAAGAGAAGCGCGCCTTTACCGGGATACGGTTGAGGGAATGATGAGTAATCAAAAAGCCTGCTATCGTAATTTGCAGAATCAAGAAGAGTTCTGGAACTGTATTATGATGGAACATGCGATGTTTATTCGTGGATTATTAGATCCAAGTGAGCCAGAATTGATTGTTGCTGCAAATGATTTTGTAAATGATTTCAGAGCATTGTTGGATGAAGCGCGCAGACAGGATTGTCGTGCAAATGATGTATGTGCAAGAAATACATGTTCAAATACAGAATGTCAGGAAACATGCGGCGAAAATAGAGAACGTCAGGCAGAACGACGCGAAAACGAAGAACGTCGTGAAAATAGAGAACGCCGTGAAACACGCTGTGAAAACAGAGAGAGACAGGAAGAGCGTCGTGACAGTAGAGGGCGCCAGGAAGAACGCCGCGAAGAACGCCGTGA
Source organism: uncultured Faecalimonas sp. (assembly GCA_964623905.1). GTDB lineage: Bacteria > Bacillota > Clostridia > Lachnospirales > Lachnospiraceae > Faecalimonas. Next base: position 5,795 of record CAZUVY010000105.1, on the reverse strand, counting down.
AGAACGCAGAGAGGAAAGACGCACGGAAAACACTTGCAGAATTGATTCGCGTGCAGAAAGAACGCTGGAGAAGACGATCCAGCTTCGTGATTTTAAAGCAGCCGGCACAGAAGGATTGTTAAATTGCCAGATCAAATCGATTATTTTACCGCTTCTTGCTGACCATGTTCTTCGTGAGGCAAATCATTATATCCGCATTCAGGAACATGGGTATATGTGGCAGGAGGGATAATGAATGGAAGTATGCGCTTATCCAAAACAGGAAAGAGTCCGTCATTATGATATAGAAGCCATTGAAATACCAATTGTGTACAACAAATACGGAGATCATGATCCAAATGGTCTCCTGTATGTACTTGCGAAGGATGCAGAGCGCATAAAAGAAAAGGCATATGAGAATTTTCATCAGGAGATTCCGCAGCCTTATGAGGAAGTGCAGCCGCTGGTGATCCGTGCAAACGTGGGTGACAAGGTGGTGATCCGCTTTTCACATGCTTTGGATAGGCCTTTATCGATGCATGTACAAGGCTTAAGTTACGACGTACAGACCTCAGATGGAGCGAGTGTAGGCTACAATCGGGATTCGACTACAAAATGGTGTACGATTTATACCTGGTATGCAGATCAGGAAGGTGTATTTCTATTTCATGACATGGCAGATACACGCAGCAGTGAGGAAGGAACAAATGTGCATGGATTATTTGGTGCGATAATTGTGGAAGCGCCTGAGTCCAGATGGCTTAGTCCGGAGACAGGGGAAGAGATGGAGAGCGGATTGTTTGCGGATATTTATCATCCAACGATTCCTGCATTTCGTGAGTATGCGGTCTTTTTTCAGGATGAACTAGAAATTTTGAATAAAGACGGAGCGAAGCCTCTGGATCCACATACAGGGCTTTTTGCTTCGACAACTGGAATAAGCTACCGGGCAGAACCGATGCGAAATCGCGAGCCATTGAGTCATGAGCATTCGGATTCGGGAGAGGATATTTCCATGAGTTCCTGGGTGTACGGAGATCCTGCACCACCAATTTTAAAAGCGTATGTGGGGGATCCTGCAAAAATCCGGCTGATTCATGGCGGGGTAAAAGAAACCCACGTGTTTCATCTCCACAATCATCAGTGGAGACTGGAACCAGATTGCCAGAATTCTACGATCATCGATTCCATTTCTATTAGTCCACAGGAAACATATACCTTGGATATTTTACATGGCGCAGGGAGCCTGAATGGCACGATCGGAGATGTGATTTTCCATTGTCATCTGTATCCGCACTTTCATGAAGGAATGTGGACACTTTGGAGGATTTACGATCGATTGGAAGATGGAACCGGGATGCTTCCAGATGGAACATGGATTCCGGCGCTCATGCCTTTGAAAGACCGGAAACGTCCGCCGAGGAAGGACGAATTACATCCGGGGTATCCGAATTTTCTCCATGGAACATTTGGAGAGCCACCGCTTCAGCCGCCGCTTGGTATTCTAAATACGGATGGAGCGAACAAAATAGAACCGACAGATCTGGAAAAAGCAAATTTTACAGAAAATTTTGAGCCGGGCGCATTGTACACGGATACTTGTCCATGTCATACGGATGAACAGGAGTGGTGTGCACCGGAAAAAGTAAAAGTGTTTGAAATCGCGCTGGTGCAGGCAAAGGTGATTTATAATAAGTATGGCTGGCATGACCCGCAGGGAAGATTCTTTGTGCTAAAAGAAGAATTGGAAAGGCACGGTGGTCTGGAAGAATATATTCGAAAAGTGGAGGCGCAGGAAATACAGGCAGAGCCCCTGGTGATCCGGGCAAATGCGGGGGACTGCATTGAAGTGCAGCTGACCAATCTGCTTCCAGAATATATCGAAGAAAGTCCGTTTCAGATGCGAACGAAAACGGATATAGCAGGATACCACATCCATCTGGTGAAATTTGATACCATCGTTTCGGATGGAGCCGCCAATGGATGGAACAACATTGCTGGTGCGAGACAGTATGAAACGTTGATCGAACGCTTTTTTGCCGATACAGAGTTAAAAACAGTGTTCTTTCATGATCACCTATTTGCAAATTCTCATCAGCAGCATGGTGTATTTGGTGCGTTAATTATAGAAGAAACGGGTGCAACTTTTCATGATGTCTGCACAGGAGCAGAGAGAAATGCTGGAACAAGAGCGGTGATCAAGCGGACAAATGGAAGTTCTTTTCGTGAATTTGCATTGTTTGTACATGATTTTGCGCTATTGTTTGACAAAGAAGGAAATGCACTGAATCCGCCAAAAGTCCCTGGTTCTCATGATGATCCAGGGGTTATGGGGATCAATTATCGGTGCGAACCAATGCGGGAGCGTCTGCAAAAGAAAGAAGATCCTGCCTATCTGTTCAGTTCCTACATGCATGGAGATCCATCTACGCCTGTGCTGGAAACTTATCCGGGAGAGGAAATGGTGATCCGTCTGCTGGATGGTGCTCACGAGGAACAGCATGCCTTCAATCTTACCGGAATGTCGTGGAAGAAAGAGATCGAAGATCAGGCGTCTCCGGATACGGAAGCACAGACGCTTGGCATTTCGCAGGCGTTTAATATCCGCATTACGAAACAATATTATCCGGGAGATTATCTGTATTATTTTGGCGGGATTGACGATGCATGGCTTGGATTATGGGGGATCATCCGGGCATATGAAAAACCACAGAAACATTTGAAACCACTATGCAAAGGAGTGCAGCAGATTCTTCCGCTTCCACTTTGTCATGGCCACAATGCGACCGTGCGAAAGTATGAGATTGCCGCAATCCAGACGGATATCGTTTATAATCACCATGGGGATCACGATCCGAATGGACTCGTTTTTGTTCCAATGGAAGAGGTATACGCGGTGATGGCCGGAAAGAAAAATCCAAAACCACTGATTCTGCGCGCAAATGCGGGAGATTGGATTGAAGTGACGCTCCATAACCTGATCGATCAGAAACTGCCATATTTTGACTATCCAAGCGTTCCTCTGGATTTGCGGCATAAGCCATCGAAACGGGTTTCGTTAAATCCGCAGTTTTTGCATTATGATCCGATATGCGATTCGGGGATCAATGTGGGATACAACAATCGAGAGCAGACAGTTGGGCCGGGTGAGACGAAAAAATATCTCTGGTATGCAGATAAAGAATACGGTTCGTGCCTGATCCAGTCGTTTGGTGATCTGAGAAATCATAGATATCATGGACTATTTGGAACGATTCTGATCGAACCGGCTGGCGCAAAATGGTATCCGGAGAGGAATGGAGAACAGGCAGTGATCACTGCACCGGGAGTAGAGAGTTTCCGGGAATGTGTGGTATTTATCCAAAATGGAATACGTCTTTTGGATCAAAATGAAAATCTGATAAGAACGATTCTGGCAGAAGAGGAAGATGGGATCGACCATGAGGATACCGGAGAAAAAGGATACAATTATCGGTCAGAACGGTTTGCAAATCGATTGAAAAAAGATACCAGGATTTCAAAGATTTTCAGCAGCAGAATCCATGGAGATCCTGCCACACCGGTTTTCAAAGCGTACGAAGGAGAACGGGTGGTATTTCGTCTGATGATGCCGGCAGATAAGCCTAGAAATGTTGGTTTTTGTATTCACGGACATACGTGGAAAGAAATCGATGAGCGAAGTTGTGTACAAAGACGGGCACTGCAGGGGGCAGTCAGTATCGGAAATACATTTGATATTGAACTGGAAAATGGAGCATCCGCTCCGGGAGACTATCTGTATCGTTCCGGCAGCCTGAAATGGGATGTGGAATCTGGAATGTGGGGAATTTTCCGGGTGATGAAACGAGGTATTTCATGTAAATGCAAGAGCATGATCCGTAAATTTTTACCGAAAATAAGATGAGAAATATAGCAGGCAGGTGAAAAATAGCACCTGCCTGAGCTACTTTTTTAGTTTAGTGCAAAAAAGTGTTTGCAAATTCCGACTAAAAGTAAGATAATAGTAACACTGAGCAACATACATCATTGTATAAAAATGAAAACAAAATGTTGACAAACAGCGATATAGTTGTTAATATATAAAAACAGAACGCACTCTGTTTTTTGAAATATTGAGGAAAGTCGAGGAATAATATGAGAAAACAGGTATTTTCGTTATTAGTAAATAACAATGCGGGGTTATTAAGCCGTGTTGCTGGTTTATTCAGTAGACGTGGATACAACATCGACAGCATTACATCTGGTGCAACGATGAATGACCGTGTTACAAGAATTACAGTAGTTGCAAGAGGAGATGAACAGATTTTATCTCAGATCCAAAAGCAGCTTGCCAAATTAGAAGATGTCATTGATATCAAAGTTTTAGAAGATGGCAAATCCGTTTGCAGAGAGCTTATCATGGTGAAGGTGAAAGCCAATGCAGCTCAGAGAGCAGAGATTATTTCAATCGCAGATATCTTTAGAGCAAAGATCGTAGACGTGGAGATGGAGTCTCTTATGCTTGAGATGACAGGTACACAGTCAAAGGTAGAAGCTTTCTTAAACATGTTATCAGTTTATGAGATCTTAGAGCTTGCACGCACAGGTATCACAGGATTGTCAAGAGGTTCTGAAGACGTTATCATGTTTGAAGATTAATATGTGATATACATACGTCATTATTATTTTACGCAGCTAAAGGTAGAGAGAAGGCCTTTAACTATATATTAAAAATGTATTCAATTTTAGGAGGATATAAAAATGCAAAGAATTTTTTACCAAGAAGATTGTAACTTATCTTTATTAGAAGGAAAAACAATCGCAGTTATCGGTTACGGTAGCCAAGGACATGCTCACGCATTAAACGCAAAAGAATCAGGATGCAACGTTATCATCGGTCTTTATGAAGGAAGCCGTTCATGGGACAAAGCTGTAAAACAAGGATTTGAAGTTTACACAGCAGCAGAAGCAGCTAAAAAAGCTGATATCATCATGATCCTTATCAACGATGAAAAACAAGCTAAATTATACAAAGAAGATATCGAACCAAACCTTGAAGAAGGCAACATGTTAATGTTCGCTCACGGTTTCAACATTCACTTCGGATGTATTACACCTCCAAAGAACGTTGACGTTACAATGGTAGCTCCAAAAGGACCTGGACACACAGTAAGAAGCGAATACCAGGCTGGTAAAGGTGTTCCATGTTTAGTAGCTGTAGAACAAGATGCTACAGGTAAAGCTTTAGATATGGCACTTGCTTATGCATTAGCAATCGGTGGAGCAAGAGCTGGTGTTCTTGAAACAACATTCCGTACAGAAACAGAAACAGACTTATTTGGTGAACAAGCAGTTCTTTGCGGTGGTGTTTGTGCACTTATGCAAGCTGGTTACGAAACATTAGTAGAAGCTGGTTATGACCCAAGAAACGCTTACTTCGAATGTATCCACGAAATGAAATTAATCGTTGACTTAATTTACCAATCAGGTTTCGCAGGAATGAGATACTCTATCTCTAACACAGCTGAATACGGTGATTACATCACAGGACCAAAGATCATCACAGACGAAACAAAGAAAGCTATGAAGAAAATCTTATCAGACATCCAAGATGGTTCATTCGCAAAAGAATTCTTATTAGATATGTCTGACGCTGGAAAACAAGTACACTTCAAAGCTATGAGAAAATTAGCAGCTGAACATCCAGCAGAAGTAGTTGGTGAAGAAATCAGAAAACTTTACAGCTGGAACAACGAAGAAGACAAATTCATCAACAACTAATTTGTCAGAATCGAATTACATATGTTATAAGAGGGCCGGTACGAAATTATTCGTAC
>CAZUVY010000104.1:0-7894 GCA_964623905.1 uncultured Faecalimonas sp. | reverse complement strand
AATCAGTCCCATCATATCTTCTCCTAAAAGAAGTCCAAAACCAATGATAATAAACCAAATACAACTAACAAACCGGAAACAATACCGATTACGATGGCACCAAATGCATCTGTAACATCACATCCTGCTGTGATACCAACAAGACCTGCTAAAGAAGCGTTCAAACACATAGAAACATCAGGTTTTCCATATTTGATCCATGTGAAAATCATACATACTACAGTAGCGATGGCAGGAGCAATTGTTGTTGTTACGAAAATAGAACTTAATTGATCTACACTTGTTGCTGCTGCACCGTTGAAACCGTACCAGCCAAGCCATAAAATAAATACACCAAGGCATCCGATTGTAATATTGTGTCCAGGAAATGCATTTACTTTTATAATTTTACCAGATTGATCTTTTGTAAATTTACCAATACGAGGACCTACAAGTTTGGCACCGATCAGAGCGCTTAAACCACCTACCATGTGGATCGCACAAGAACCGGCAAAATCGTGGAAGCCCATTTGTGAGAGCCAGCCGCCGCCCCAAATCCAGTGAGCTTCGATTGGATAAATAAGAGCAGAAATTACACCAGAATATACACAGTATGATAAGAATTTTGTTCTTTCTGCCATAGCTCCGGATACGATCGTTGCTGTTGTTGCACAGAATACTAAGTTGAATACGAAGTTAGACCAGTCAAAATTCTGGTAGTTTGTAAAAATGTCTAAACCAGGTTTTCCAATCAGTCCCATCATATCTTCTCCTAAAAGAAGTCCAAAACCAATGATAATAAACACTACAGTACCGATACAGAAGTCCATGAGGTTTTTCATTAAAATGTTCCCTGCATTTTTTGCTCTGGTAAAACCAGTCTCAACCATTGCGAAACCAGCCTGCATCCAAAATACCCAGGCAGCTCCGATCAAGAACCAGACGCCAAAGACTTGTTCACTTACTAAACTCATAATTTCTTCACTCATAATCAATTCCCCTTTCATATAGAAAATAATGTATTAAAAAAGCGGAGCCGGTAGTTTCCTCAAAGAGTGCACCGTTGCTCCGCCTGATTAATATTTGATTCATAAGAAGTTTGCGCATTTTTCTTACAAAGAGAGGTTATAAAAAACTCCCATACAAAACAAAAAAGCCACGAATGAATTCGCAGCCCCTTTGCTTTATGACGGCATAGTATCACTGTGTTAAAGAATTGTCAAGAGTTTTTTGAAAAAAATGTTTTCATATGATACAATGAAAAAAAGAATTTGGGTGGTGGAAAAGCGTATGAGATTGAAAAATGTATTGCTTGTAGTAAAAGATATCGAGGTTTCCAAGGCGTTTTATAGAGAGCTGTTTGGGCTGCAGGTGTTGACGGATTTTGGGCGCAATGTGATTCTGACAGAAGGATTGGTTCTTCAGGAAAAAGAACTGTGGGAAGAATTTCTGGAAAGAAAAGTAGTACCTGGCGGAAATGCGATGGAACTGTATTTCGAAGATAATAATCTGGAAGCATTTGCAGAAAAACTGGAGGCAAGCCCGTATGAGATTCAGTATATCAATCGACTGACGGAGCACGAATGGGGACAGCGTGTGATCCGATTCTATGATCCAGACATGCATGTGATCGAGGTTGGCGAGTCGTTCGCGTATGTAGAGAGAAAAAAGAAAGACCATTCAGAAGAGGAATAGAACGAAATGTTGTATGTATCAAAATATGATTCACCTATAGGAACCTGTTTTCTGGTCAGTGATGAAAAAGCGCTGATTGGATTGTGGTTTGAGGGACAGAAGTATTTCCAGGACTCCATAAAGGGAGAAACGTTATTGGAAAACGAAAACGATGTGATCCAAAAGGCAAAGGAGTGGCTGGATGATTATTTTGCAGGCAAATGTCCGGCAATTTCAGAAATACCATTAGCACCACGCGGAAGTGCGTTTCGTCAGGCGGTATGGAAATATTTGTGTGAGATTCCGTCAGGAGAGACTACAACTTATGGAGAAATCGCAGAAAAGGTTGCAAAGGATTTTGGAAGGGAGCATATGTCAGCACAGGCAGTTGGCGGAGCTGTGGGTCATAATCCGATTTCTGTCATAATTCCTTGTCATCGTGTGATTGGAAAAGATGGAAGTCTGACCGGGTATGCAGGCGGAATCGAAAAGAAACGAATGCTTCTGAAATTAGAAGGATTAGATGTTACAAAATGGAGAGATACCAATGATCGAATTAAATGAACGAATGAAGCAGTATATGCAGAAATGTGGCTGGAAACATATTGTGTTGAATGTGGAAGAAGTGACCAGTTGATGCGCGCCTCCGCGCAAGGAGGTATCAGTAGGGTTTACTGATCAGGATGAAACAAAGATGCAGGAAGCAGGATATCAATCTGAAAGAAGCGAGTTTGGGAATGTATATTATCCAAAAGACGGAGTCAGAGTTTCGGAACAAGTGATTGTGAAATATGTAGAATATCCGTGGATTACCTGCTTTGAAGTAGAAGGAATCGAAATATGGAAAGAAAAAAATGGTGCTGGAAAGTAATTTATTCCAGCATTATTTTTTTGAAGAATACTATTGACAAAACTATATTATATGCTGTATAGTGTGCACATACAATATTATACGAGATATAATATTGTGAAAATAAAAGTATTGAAAACCCAGGAAAAGGAAGTGAAAGTATGGTGTTCAACACAGGTGCAGCTCTTTTGGATGCCATTGTTTTGGCAGTTGTGTCAAAGGAGGAGCAAGGCACATATGGGTATAAAATCACACAGGACGTACGACAGGTTCTGGAAGTATCTGAGTCAACACTGTATCCGGTACTGAGAAGACTGCAAAAAGATGAGTGTCTGGCCGTATATGATATGGAGTTTGCAGGAAGAAACCGCAGATATTATAAGATTACAGAGAAGGGTGCTGCTCAGCTGAATCTTTATCAGGTTGAGTGGAAGTCGTATACATCAAAGATCAGCAAACTGTTCGAGGGAGGTAACTAAAATGAATCGACAAGAATTTATGGCGCAGTTGGAACGTTTGCTTTGGGATATTTCAGAGAATGACAGACTGGATGCCATTGCGTACTACAACGATTATTTTGATGAAGCTGGTATTGAAAATGAAGGAAAAGTCATTCAGGAGCTTGGGAGCCCTGGAAAGGTGGCTGCGATTATCAAAGCCGATTTAGGAATGACGGGAAATGAACGTGCAGAATATACAGAGAATGGATATTCTGACGGAAGAAGTGATGGTACACAGAATCCGCCATCAAGACGAGAGACAGGATATCATGAACCAAAGCCAAAAAGAAGTGTTCCGCTTATTTTATTAATTATTCTGCTTGTGTTTGCATCACCAGTATTAATTGGTTTAGGCGGTGGATTGCTTGGTGGTCTGTTCGGACTTTTGGGCGGTCTTTTTGGAATCATTATTGCGGCAGTGGTAGGATGTGTCACATGCATCATTGGCGGAATCGTAGGTCTCGTAGTCGGGATCGTGAAACTGATTTTTAATCCGATACACGGTCTTTTATATATGGGACTTGGAAGCATTGCACTGGCAATTGGAATCTTTTTATTAATCTTATTTGTGTGGGCAGCGTTTAAATGGGTTCCAGCATTATTCCGTGGTTGTGTAAATTTGATTCAGAGACTGTTCCATAGAAAAGAAAGGGGGAGTCAGGTATGAAAATGTTTACAAAAATTGCATCAGCAATTGCAACATTTATGTTGATCCTTGGTCTGGTCTGTGTAGGCGCTGCATTTGCAATGGGACTCACATGGGGTGAATTTGTAGATATGGTGGAAGAAGGAAAATTCAGTATCAAGTTTGGCGATTCCTCAAATAGTTCGTCAAATGCAGAGGCACAATTCGATGCAGAATGTGAAAGAATGGAGATTGAAGTTGGAGCCGGATCGTTGGAAATCTTTTATGATGACGTAGATCAGATTCAGGTAGAACAGAATGGTGCAAAAGGCTACAAAGCTTACATGGATGGCAAGACATTACATATTGAAGGCGGCAGCAGTGTTGGTATCAATCAGGAAGGAATGAGCATCAATGTGATTCTTCCACGTAGCATGAAACTGAAAGAAGTAGAGTTGGAACTGGGAGCTGGCGAGGCTGATATTGAGGAATTGTGTGTAGAGAAAGTTTCGATTGAAGTAGGTGCAGGGCAGGCAACTTTTATAGGGTTAGATGTGCAAGAACTGCAGGCCGAGGTTGGAGTTGGACAGCTTTATATAGAACTCGTAGGAAAAGAAAGTGATTTCAATTTATCGATGGAATGCGGCATCGGAGAGATTCAGATTGGCGACAGCTCTTATGGTGGTTTTGGAAACGAACAGGTGAAAGAATATCCTGGAGTAAGTAAAAAACTTGATTTAGAATGTGGTTTAGGACAGATTCAGATTGATTTTACAGAATAATGGAGGAAAAGATTATGGAAAATAAAAAATTATATCGTTCATCAACAAATTGTATGCTAGCAGGTGTTTGCGGAGGCATTGGAGAATATTTCAACGTGGATCCAACATTGATCCGTCTTGCATGGGTGATCTTCTCAGTGCTTGGTGGTTCTGGAATCCTTGCATATATTGTTGCAGCAATCATTATTCCAAAATAAGTGAATAGAAGTTTTTAAATGCGGCAGAGGAAAGTCTGCCGCATTTTTTCTTGACGCTTGTTTGCATGTTAGGCATAATAATTGTAAGAAAAAGATAGGAGAAGAAGTTTATGAAGAAGTTATGGATGAAAAAAGGACTTGGCAGAATTCTCTGCATGCTGCTTTTAGTAGCTGCGCTTTTACTTGGATGTGAAGCCCAGTTATTAGATGAGTCTTATTCTGGTGATGTTTCAGAGAATACATACTTCGATGAAGAAGATGAATACATCGATGATGTACAGCAAGATGAAGCCGATGATCCCGAGACCTTGGATGAGGATGGAAGTTATACTTCAAAAGAAGATGTTGCTGCATATTTGAATCAATATCAGCATTTACCATCGAACTTTATCACGAAGAAAGAGGCGCAGGCTCTGGGATGGGAGAGCAGTAAGGGCAATCTGGATGAAGTGGCACCAGGAAAGAGTATCGGCGGAGACCGTTTTGGAAATTATGAAGGTGTGCTTCCGAAAGCAGATGGAAGACAGTATTACGAATGTGATATTGATTTCACCGGCGGTTATCGAGACTCCAAGAGAATTGTATATTCGAATGACGGTCTGATTTATTATACGGAAGATCATTATGAGACTTTTGAATTGCTGTATGGAGAAGAGTAGGATGAGAACGATAGTATTAGACGGAGAAGTTTTAGCAAATCAGGAAACGGCACAGGAATATTTGAGAGAGATGCTGGAATTTCCTGACTACTATGGGAAAAATCTGGATGCACTGTATGATTGTCTTACGGATTTGGAGGAGATGGAGATTCAGATTCGTATTCCAGCCTTGCAGCAGGAAAGCGTTTATTTGAACAAAATACTGCGTGTATTTCAGGATGCATCAGAAGAGAATGAAAGAATCACTGTTAAATTTGAGATGGAATCGTAAAAAAGAGATATCATAAAGCAGAAAGAACCTGTTTTATGATATTTTTTTGTATTTTTTTTGCAACAATCTTAATATTATCACAAAAATAATCAATATATGGTGTATAATGTTTATATCTGAATATGATGGGAGGGTGAGAGGCATGTTGATTACAGCGATTCAGGTAAGAAGGTTAGAAAACACAGGAACAAAGTTAAAAGGAATTGCATCTATCACATTGGACAATATGATTGTTATTCACGATATTAAGATTTTGAAGAATAATGACGTCATGTTTTTGGCAATGCCTAGTAAAGAGGTAAAGGCTAGATCATTTAAAGATATTGTACATCCAATCAATAGTGCAACACGACAAGTGATCGAAAGACTTATTTTTACAGCATACGTTGATGCAGACGACCACAAGTATAGTCAGCTTAACAGCGTACTTGCAGAAGAATATGCAAATATTGATTTTTATGATTTGTCGTATGAGCATTTTGTGATGAAAGATTTTACTGAAGGAGACATGATTCCAACAAAGGAAAATGATCCAAAGAAAATTTCAAACCAAGATGATTTGATGAAGTGGTTAGAGAGTTAAGGGAGGGGAACTACTGAATCAGCAAAAGAAGAATCCAGAGGAATGAGGGCCTCTGGATTTTTTAGTTTACAGGAATCAGTCTCTGCGAGCCTATTTCTGAAAAATGAAAATGTGCTATAATGGAAAAAACATGCGAGGAGTGAGAACAGTTGAAAAGAATATGTAATGAAGCAATCATTCGTAATAAATATGAAAATCTGACAAAAGTATTGATCGAAAGAAAGATGACGCTGACAACAATGGAAAGCTGTACTTCGGGTCAGATCGTAAGTCTGGTCACGGACACAGAAGGAGCGTCGGCAGTTGTAAAGGGAGCATATGTGACTTACAGCAATGAGGCAAAAATAATGCAGGGAGTTCCGAAGCATATTATCGAAACGTATGGAGTATATTCTGTAGAGACAGCAAAAGAGATGGCGATGGCATGCAGAAGAAAGTTTGGAAGTAATATCGGGATTGGTGTTACAGGAACGCTTGGAAATATCGATACAGAAAATCAGGACAGTGTACCGGGACATGTCTATTTTGCCATTGATCTGGATGGAGAGGTCGAGGTATATGAACGCATATTGGAAGCACAGCCTACGCGTTATGAATATAAATTACTGGTTGCAGAAGAAGTGGCAGATGCATTGATGGTGAAATTTGGAGAATAATAGTTCATAGAATTTTTAGAAAATAAATTAGCACTCACCTCTTGACAGTGCTAATAAATAGTGTTATACCTAACCTAGAACAAATAAAACTATGGAGGTAACTTTTATGAACATTCAAAAATTTACACAAAATTCGTTGCAGGCAGTGCAAAACTGTGAAAAGGTTGCCTATGAATATGGCAATCAAGAGATTGAACAAGAGCATTTACTATATGCTTTGATCACACAGGATGATAGCCTCATTATAAAACTATTGGAAAAGATGAACATTCAGAAGGAGCTGTTCGTCAACCGTGTAGAAGAAGCACTTCGAAAGAGAACAAAGGTACAAGGCGGTCAGGTATACATTGGCCGTGATCTGAATACAGCACTGATCAGTGCAGAAGATGAAGCAAAACAGATGGGCGATGAATACGTTTCTGTAGAGCATTTGTTTTTATCTATGATGAAATATCCAAACCGTGAAGTGAAAGCGATTTTCAAAGAGTTTGGAATCAATCGAGAAAGTTTTTTAAAGGTTTTATCGACTGTACGAGGCAATCAGCGTGTGACAAGTGATAATCCGGAAGCAACTTATGATACCTTAAATAAATACGGTCAGGATCTGGTGGAACGTGCCAGAGAGCAGAAACTTGATCCAGTTATCGGACGAGATGCTGAAATCCGTAATGTGATTCGTATTCTCTCGAGAAAGACAAAGAACAATCCTGTTTTGATCGGGGAACCTGGTGTTGGTAAGACGGCAGCCGTAGAAGGTCTGGCACAGCGTATCGTGCGTGGAGATGTTCCGGAAGGGTTGAAAGACAAGAAGATTTTTTCACTGGATATGGGAGCACTGGTTGCAGGGGCAAAATACCGTGGTGAATTTGAAGAACGTCTGAAGGCAGTTCTGGAAGAAGTAAAAAAGAGTGAAGGCAAGATCATCCTTTTCATCGATGAGCTTCATACAATTGTCGGCGCAGGTAAGACAGACGGCGCGATGGATGCAGGCAATATGCTTAAGCCAATGCTTGCACGTGGAGAACTTCACTGTATCGGTGCAACAACATTGGATGAATACAGACAATATATTGTCTGTATTCATCCAATGTTGTTGCACCGATACAGTGAAGTTCTCC
>CAZUVY010000103.1:0-8276 GCA_964623905.1 uncultured Faecalimonas sp. | reverse complement strand
ATATTATGTATAAAATAAATGATAATACGGTTTCGAAACCTTGACAAAGAATGGTGATAATGCTAAAGTTTAAACAGAAAGTTTCGAAAAAACATTGATGCGTTGGAAAACGATCGGAAAAGGAGGAAAAATGAAACTGAAAAAGAACTTTATGAAAGGGAAGACGGTTTGGAAACAAATTGTAAGTATGATTTTAGTAATTGCAATGGTACTGACAATGATGCCGGTATCGGCTTTGAAGGCACAGGCAACAGAATCAGACACTTCTCAGCAATCGGAGAATCAAGTGACGGTATACTTTGATAATACTGAAAGCAAGTGGTCCAATGTTTACGGGTATGCCTGGATTAAGACAAATAGTGGAACCACCGATCTTAAAGGAGCCTGGCCGGGAGAAAAAGTTAGTGCGCTGAGTGGTCAAGAAAATTATTATAAATTAACATGTGATTATACTCCAGATGATGGTAAAACATTTAATTTTATTTTTAATAATAGTGGCACAAAAACAAACGACCTTACTATAAGTAATGATGCAATCCAAGCCAATGGTGGACCAAAGGTGGATGGACGAGAGGTAACATTTACCTATGAGAATGCAAGTGCGGCTCAAGTGTATTTGGCAGGTTCCATGAACGGTTGGAATACAGCTGCAGCAAAGATGACAAAGAGTGATAGCATATTTACATACACAATGGAATTGAATCCAGGTTTGTATGAATACAAATTTGTTGTGGATGGAAGCTGGGTTCAGGATTCTCAAAATCCAACTGTCATGGTGAATGCAAATAACAACATGAACAGTGTTGTTATTGTATCAGGATTGAAGGATGAAACTGTTTCTGTAGAAAGAGGTAAGAAAACTGAACTTCCAACAGTGCTTTCATATGTGAATTCCGATGGCTCAGTAGAAGACAAAACAGTAAGCGAATACAAAATTAAGACAGACGGTGCAGAAAGTTTTGTGAGCATTGACGGAACTAACGTAACAGTGTTTGATACATATGACAAAGACACTATGGAACTTACTGCAACAACTGCGGATGGAGCAACAGCTACAGTAATTTTGAATCTTTCAGGAGAGACGAACGAAACAAGAGATATTATAATTCATTTTGCAAATACTGCTGGATGGGAAGCCGTATGTGGATATATGTGGAATGAAAATGGTGACAATGACACAGCACTCAATGGCAACTGGCCGGGACAAACCCTTGCAAAAGATGAAAACGGCTACTATACTATGCAATATTCTTATACGCCAGTAGCTGGACAAAGTTTTGGGTACATTTTCCATAACAATGAAGGAAAACAAACAGCAGACTTGAATATTTCCTATGAGACAATCATGAGTAAAGGAAGTATCGAATTATGGGTGCAGCCAGAGGCAACAGATGAAAATGGGAAATATACTTGTGCGCAGGCATGGAATGAGAGTGAGGTGTTCATTAGTCCTCAGGTGAATGGAAAGCAGGTAACATTCCGTTATCAGGGAAATGACTCTACTCAATCGGTTCAGGTGTATGGCTCAATGAATAATTGGGCTAAAGATGTAGTAACATTAACTGAAAGTGGAAACAACGTTTTCACTGGAACTGCTACATTAGATCCTGGTGTGTATCAATACAAATTCGTAGTAGATAAAACATGGATGTCTGATCCTAAAAATCCGATCACTGTAGGAAAAGATGGGAACAGTGTTGTTGTTGTATCCGATGAAGATGCTAAGGATACTAATACAGTAACGATCAAACTACATTACACTAGAAACAATGCAGATTATACAGGTTGGAATGTATGGGCATGGTGGCTTGGACAAGGCGGTCAGCAGTATGATTTTGTAGAGGAGAATAATGAACGAGTAGCCACTATTACGCTGGAAAGTGGACGTGCTACTTCTTCAGTGTCTTTTAAGATTCGTTTGAATCAATGGGAACAAGAAGAAGGGGAACGTAAGATTGATGTTTCGAAAATTGTATCAGGTACTGTTCATTACTATGTAAATTCTTCAGAATCAGCAGGTACTAAGATTCTTGGAGAGGATGCATTTGTTGGTAACAAGATTATTTCTGCCAAGTTAGATTATGAAACAGGAAAAGTTACGATTGAAACTTCTTTACCAGTTGACAATCCAGATTCGGATTTTGTTATTTACAATACACAGTCTGAAGCAGATTCTATTGAAATTAATAAGGTAGAGTCAAATGGATGTATTTATACTTTGACATTGAGTAATACACTTGATTTAGTGAACTTATATAAGTATAAGATCCGATATGATGGATACGATTACGGAATCTCTACAACAGGCGTGTATGCTACGGATAAATTTGCCAAGGAATTTACATATACAGGAGATGATTTAGGGGCAACATGGTCTGAAGATTCTACAACTTTTAAAGTATGGGCACCAACTGCAGAAAAAGTAGAAGTACAGCTTTATTCTCATGGTTCAGATGAAGAAGTGACCAGTACTACTAAACTTAGTTCGCATTCGATGACAAGAGAAGAAGATGGTGTATGGACACTTACTTTAGAGGGTAACTGGAAAGATACTTATTATACATATCTTACAACAGTGAATGGTGAAGTGGAAGAATCTTGTGATCCATATGCTAGAACGACAGGTGTAAATGGTGAACGTGCAATGATAATCGACCTAGATTCTACGGATCCAGAAGGCTGGGATGACGATGTAAGTCCAAATCAAGGCATGTCATACACAGATGCAGTTATTTATGAGTTACATGTCAGAGATTTCTCGATTGATGACAGTTCAGGTGTTTCAGATGTAAATCAGGGTAAATTCCTTGCATTTACGGAAGATGGTACAACTTTAAATGATGCTGGTGAGGTGGCTACAGGTATTGATTATCTGACAGATTTAGGTGTCACACATCTTCACTTATTGCCTGTCTATGATTATGCTTCGATAGATGAAACGTTAAATGAGGACGAAAAAGCTGCAGATTCAAGCAAGCAATTTAATTGGGGATATGATCCGGAAAATTACAATGTTCCAGAAGGTTCATATTCTACAAATGCATATGACGGTAATGTCAGAGTAGCTGAAATGAAACAGATGGTTCAGGCGCTTCATGAAAATAACATTAACGTTATCATGGATGTAGTGTATAACCATGTATATGACGCAGGAAATTTCTGTTTTAATGAAATCGTGCCAGACTATTTCTCAAGAAAGAATGCGGATGGAAGTTATTCAAATGGTTCTGGCTGTGGTAATGATACGGCTTCTGAAAGAGAGATGGTTCGTAAATATATCGTTGAATCAGTAATGTATTGGGCAGAGGAATATCATATAGATGGTTTCCGTTTTGACTTAGTAGGACTTCTTGATGCAGCAACAATCAATGAAATAGTAGACACTGTTCATAAAAAATATCCAAATGTTATCTTCTATGGTGAAGGCTGGACAATGGGAACAGCAGCAGAAGAAGGAACTGTAATGGCAACACAGGCAAATTCAGGGTCTACACCAAACTTTGCTTACTTTAGCGATACAATCCGTAACTTATTAGCAGGTGAAAACGGTAAGACAACTGGTTTTGTATCAGGTACAACTGGAAAAGAAGAAGATATCGCAGATTGTTTCAAAGCAACAACATGGTGGTGTAAGAGTCCAACACAGACTGTTAACTATGCTTCTTGTCATGATAATTACACTCTGATGGATAAGCTGGTTAAGACAAGAACAGATGCATCTACAGCTGACTTGACTAAGATGAACAATCTGGCAGCAGCGATTTATATGATGTCAGAAGGTATTCCATTTATTCATGCAGGAGAAGAGTTCTTAAGACAAAAATTGGATGAAAATGGTAATAGCGTTGAAAACAGTTACAAATCTCCAGATTCTGTTAACAGTATTGATTGGAATAAATTAAAGGAAAATCAGAATGTAAGTGAATACTATCAAGGATTGATTGAGTTCCGTAAGAACCACGCGGCACTTCGACTTACAAAAGCATCTGATGTAGCCGCAAATGTTCAATATAATTGGATTGCAAAGGAAGTTGTCCAATTTTTGATCAATGGTCAGAAACATATTAACGGTAACGAAGGTAATGGTACTGTTGCAGACGAAGTGTCTGATGGTATTGTTGTTATTTTTAATGCAACAACAAGCAGTATAAATGTAAATCTTCCAAACGGAGAATGGAAAGTATGTATTGACAATACTAATGCAGGTGCAGAAGGAATAAGAACGGTTAGTGGAAGTGTAAATGTAGAAGGAATTTCTGCTATGGTTCTTGTACAGGGAGAAACAATAGACGAAGATTCTGTATATATTCAGAATCGAGCAGCAGAAACTGCTGATGTTAAAGTAGAATATCCTGAAGAAACAGAGTACAGGACTGAAACAATCGAGATTGGTGGGTCATATACAACATTTACAGCTGAAGAAATATATGAGGGAGATTTTGATCCAGAAAACTATTGGATTCTCAAAGGATGGAAAGATCAGAATGGAAACGAATATGTACTTGGTGAAAAAATTACAGTTGAAAGTGATCTTGTATTGACACCAATTGTTGAAGAGGTTATTCTGTTAAGAGATGGTGATACAGAGAATGTTATTGGTTACATGACAGAAGATCAGAATATTTCGACAATTGCGTATAGTCTTTCTTATGATTCTGCGGCAGAAGAGATAGCGCCATTCGCTATTGTAGATGTGGAAGACACATATATAATTGATGGTACACGTAAGACAGTGATTACTAGTGGTATGGAGGAAGGAGATTCGGAAGATGTTTGGGCATTTGCCGGATGGTTCTATGCACCATATGGGGATATGGAAAGCCTTTGGAAGGAAGACTGGAGCAGTAAGAACAACGTTGGTGATGATGATTTATTTGGAGAAGATTCTTCAGTACTAGATCATTCTATTTATGCTTATTGGATTCAAAAAGATTATCTTAATACAACGATCGCATATTATAGTAATGCGAAAGCTGCTACACGTATGTATACACTTTCGACAGTTCCAGATGATATATTCCAAAATTACGGTTTTGTATTGTCTACGAAAGCTGACAGTGACAATCCAGATGAATTGGTAATTGGAGCGACAATCGATGGAAAAAATGTTGCAAATATTCAGAAAACGAGTATTTACACTAGAATTAAGGTAAAACCTTTTACAACTTACCAGTATGCAAATAGTTTTAATGGCAGCCTGGGTGGTGCTTATCAAGACGGAAAAAATGGATATATATCTTATGGTTCAGTGGCTAACATGCCATTAAAGGATGGAAGTAATGCTACGGTAGTTTCTGCACGTGCTTACTATACAACACGAGAAGGCACAATCGTATATGGTGATATGACTCAGGAAACATTAATGGCAAATGCAAATGTAACAGGATTACAATAAAATTTATAGCATATACAGGAGGAGAGGAACATGGCTAACTACAATGGTATTGTTACATATGAAATTGGAGGAGATATTACCGATGAGCCAGATATTGATGTTGGATTGAATTCTGCTGGAGATCCAAACCCATCACCATTCAGTGTTTTGAGTCTGAATATCAATCTTCTGCCAAACGGTTCATTAGTAGACCAAAATGGAAATCGTTTAGCTTAACAATGTAATATTTTTATCTGATGCGGATAGATACTCTCTGTCCGCATCAAACTTTTTAACAGAAAAACTGGAGGTATTCCAATGTTAATCAAGCTTTCAGGATTAATATTTGACGTAAGACCACATTTTGAAATATGTAAAGAGAGGTTCTTGGAATTTCACACTACAGAGGGAGAACCGCTTGAAATCGTTGAGGTGAGTGATGAAGATATGCAAAAAGTCGTAAAGTATTGCTCAGAAGATGCAGATCCCGGTTATGTCGAAAATATGGCATACTGTAGTTTGTTTTCGGAACTCCTTTTAAAATATAAACGATGTATATTTCATGGTGCGGCACTTAACATAAATGATAAAGCCTATCTCCTTTGTGGTCCGAGCGGGGTTGGGAAATCTACACAGATTGTCTTGTGGCGATTTTTATATCAAAATCAGGTTAATGTTATCAATGGAGATAAACCTATTTTACAATTTCTGGATGATGAAACGATTGTTGTACATCCAAGTCCATGGAGAGGAAAAGAAAATTGTGGATATGCGCCGGCAGCACCCTTAAAGGGAATTGTGCTTCTTAAGCAGGAAAACGAGAACAGGATTTACCCGGTGGCAAATAGAGATGCCATCTTACCATTGTATTATCAGTTTATTTGCAAGGAGTATCAGGAAGAACAGATACATCGCATGGCGCGAATGCTTGAAAATATTCTGAATGCAGTAGAAATTTGGAGATTGGAGAACAAAGGAGATATGGATTCAGCGAAATTGTGTCATAAAGTACTGGTGGGAGGAAAAGATGTTAAAAACTAGAGATGGAATTATATGTGAAAATGTTTGCGGCGAACACGTATTGGCAGTTACCCGCCGGGCCGAACCTTTTTGCAAAAGAAGGGCATTGCTCATTAATGATGAAGCATATTTGTGTTGGAGAGTGCTAGAACAAGGAGCTGACAGGGATGTCTTAAAACAAAAGTTAAGTGAATATTATAAAATTCAGGAATGCCAGGTGGAAGAAGATGTGGAAGCATTCTGTAAATCCATGATAGCGATTGGATATGTAGTAGAAGTGGAGGCAGAAAAATGACTCTTGAACAGACAGCTTTTTTAGGTATTCTTTCTGATTTTGTACGTGGAATTCCGAGTGTAAAATTTTCAAAAGAGTTAGACTGGGATGTTTTGCTGGAGATGGCAAAAAAGCATAATTTGAAGGGAATTATTTACATACAGTGTAAAGAATATTTAACAGATCATCCTGAGTACTCTTCATATCTGAAGAATTTGAGGCATGGATTCGTTTCTGAAGTCTGTCTTTACGCTTGCCGAACACAAGATTTAAAGGAACTTGAAAAAAGTTTTACAGAGAATAATATTCCGTTTCTTGTTATGAAAGGACTGGTATTTGCAGGATATTATCCGGATCCACATCTTCGTACTATGGGGGATACGGATATCTTGATTCATGTCGAAGACAGAGAAAAGTCTCATCAGGTGATGATAGAGGAAGGATATATCTATGACAGTATGTCATGTGGTGCTGTATGGAATTATGACAGAGATTTAACTCATTATGAGTTGCATGATCATATGATATATGATTCTCTGGCAAATGAAGTTGATTATGAAACATATTTCTCGCGTGCATGGGATTATGCAAAACCCATAGATGGGTCGAAGAAATATGAACTGGATGAAACTTTTCATTTTGTATACCTTATAGCACACACTGCAAAACATATACTAAATAGAGGAAGCGGATTCCGTCCATTTTTGGATATGGCATTTATGATACAGAAGGCAGGAAAAAGGCTGGATTGGAAGTGGATTGAAAAACAATTACATGAACTTCGTTTGGAAGAATTTTTGGATATATGTCTGGCACTGTGTAATAGATGGTTTGGTGTAAAATTGCCTCTTCGAATCAAAAAGATGGACGAAGCATTTTATCAGGAAGTGACAGAGAAGGTATTTATAGATGGAATCTTCGGATTTGCAAATAGTGAGAACGAAATAGCAGGTTTTGCGAAAAAAGTGCATCGCGAACAATTACCGTATTGGATGACAAGTGTGAAAATGACATTTCGATTGTTGTTTCCCTCTTACAATAACATGCGCTTGATTCCATATTACAACTTTGTGGATGGAAAACCTTACTTGCTTCCGATTGCGTGGCTATATCGTTTTATTTACTGTGTATATCACAAATTTGGGGAAAGTATTTCCAAGCTGGCAAATCCTTATCTGAAGCGTAAAAAAATCAAAGAACGAGATGAGAACATAACAAAATTAGGTCTCTAAAGATTTGTAGTGAAAAAATTTTTCTCTTTTGATGGTTTAAAGTATAAGTAATAAAACAAATGATACGATAAACTAGGAGGAGAAAGTTATGCGGACATACAATAAAAGAGAAGTACAGCAAATCTTAAAGAGAAATGGATGGGTTCCAGATCACCAGACAGGAAGCCATGTCATTTACAAAAATGCAAGTGGAGAGCATTTGGTAATCAGCATGAGTAAATGCAATAAAATGATTACGCAGAGGCTAATCAAACAATATAAATTAGTAGTATAAAGGATGGAGAAGATGTAGGAATTACTATTCCCGCAATCGAATAATTGAAAAAGTTCTTTACAAATCAAAAGGAATCAGATAAAATTTTTACATAAATGTGAG
>CAZUVY010000102.1:0-8539 GCA_964623905.1 uncultured Faecalimonas sp. | reverse complement strand
TTCCATCAATGTAATCACGATACATTTCCCACAAATCTATGTCGCAGCCATCCATTCCTAACATTCCATTAAAGTTATTGATATCAGATACACCTAAGTACTGGATATACCACCTGAATATATTTTTGTGTACTTATTTACAACTGCAATAAATATTTCTAGAACTTACCTTCACAAAATATCGTCAACATTACTTTTTCAATCTTATATACGCCTCATACCCGAAAGCAAGCCTCTACTCTTGGTATTATTTAAAACAAAACCTTCTAATTATGGATTCCAAGAATAGTCTCTACTGCAATCTCTGTTCTATTTTTCACATTCTTACCGTTGAACACTCATAGAATAACTAGTGCAAATATTGTATCTACCTTTCTTCATTGTCTACTGATTTAGGAGTTGCCATATAATCCATCGGTGTCAATTCACAACTTTCATCAATAGCTCCCCTTAATTTATAATAGCTTACACTATTTGCATTCTCCTTTAAGTTGAAGATTCTATAAATATAATACAATTCTCTTAAACTATGAGACACTTCCAACTCATTGTGTGAAACATAAAAAGGCATATCAATACCACCTGCAGTAGTTTTTACTTCAATATATATCTCCTGCTCATGACCATCATCACCTATGTCCACCGAAATCACATCATAGCCTAAACCATCTTTATATTTTGCAACGTGCGCAATCTTAGGAATAAGATCTGGTCGATTCAATGTTTGAAGTCTTCTCTTCTCTATTTCAACAACAATTTCTTCGCCCATATTTCCTTTTGCTTTTCTGTTATATGCTTTTACAGCAGATTCACTTGCAGAAATACTTTTTTTAGCTTTGTCAGTAGCAGTTCTTATAACAGAATTTGGTTCCGGCGGCACTTCTTCTTTAATATTCATGTCTTGCGCTAATACTACATAAGAAAGTTCATTCTCATTATTCTCATCCGGCTCTTGTAATTCATTATCTACAGCAATTGAAAATAAATCATTCCACTTTGTCTCCGAAAGTATTCCAATGACTGGCATATTACTATTCTCCGTAAAATATACATACCAGCAATCACCCTCTTGATATGACGACATCTGTACCCTATTAAAATATATTGTCATTTCATCCTTATCAGGTTTTGAAAATTTACATGGTATACTGATTCTGTCTGCCCCATAGATTTTACTTTTAGGGCACACAGCAAACTCAATATCCTGATTCTCACTCAAACCTGCGCGTGGTATATTTTCATAACCTAAATGTTCAATCAACATATCTCGTATAACTGCCTTTACATTAAATGTTCCTTTTCTAATCTCTACATCAGTAAATGAAGTATACGCTCCAGCCACTGCTCCAAAATAACTTTTCATTTCGTCTGAAAAAACACCTGTCATTTACAATCCCCTCCATCGGTACTTAGCACAATTTATACGTTTTCTGTAAGCCTATCCATCTCTCTAATCATATTATTAGCAATTGCTCTTATTACCGGCACCGCTACAGAATTACCAAATTGTTTATATGCTCTTGTATCAGATACTGGAATAATAAAGTCTTCTGGAAATCCTTGTAATCTAGCACACTCTCTTGGTGTAAGTTTTCTCGGTAAATCGCCTTCTTGTTCAATAAGTATCTCACTACCATCTTTATAATACCTAGCACTTAAGGTATTTGTATATTCAGAATCCGCATTAAACAACGAAAACCCAAAACCATTTCCCTTCTTCTTATGCTCTTCCTTTCGTCTAAGATGTCCCTCGTACAATCTTTGGCTTATGGTATATTTTTCATCAACCACGGGCTCTAAAATATCACCTAGTCGTGTTTTTGTTTTAGGTGGTATTGGAAACTCAAATGAATACTCTTCATCAAGCTGATAATATGCTCGGTCAAAACCAACTATATAAATTCTTTCACGATTCTGAGGAACACCAAAATCTCCCGCTCTCAGCACTTTTGATGTAACAGAATAATTTAATGCTTTCAAATGTTCTTCAATAACCTGATATGTTCTCCCCTTATCATGACCTTTAAGCTGCTTAACATTCTCCAACAAAAAGGCTTTTGGCCTCTTTGTCTGAATAATTCTTTCAATATCAAAAAACAACGTTCCCCTTGTATCTGAAAATCCTTTGTGTAACCCTGCCTGTGAAAACGGCTGACAAGGAAATCCTCCCAACAGAATGTCAAAATCAGGAATTGTTTCTGGATCCACCTTAGTTATATCCCCTGCAATTTCCCCACCAAAATTAATAGCATACGTCTTTTGTGCAAAAGGATCCCACTCTGATGTAAATACACACTTTCCTCCTAATTCCTGAAAAGGTATTCTTATACCACCAATCCCAGCAAATAAATCAATATATTTAAACGCGGGATTATTATCTTCAACCACATATGGTGTATGAGATGCAAATGAAATAATTCTGCCTGCTTGTTCTTTTGAAGGTTCAGCTGAACCAGCCTCCCAAGCTCTAAACAGTTTATCTCCATTTCTTCCAAGACCTATAGCATCCGACATTTCCTTAATCGAAAGACCCAACATCTCACGTTTGTTCTTTATCTCTACTGCAAGTTCCATGCTTACTCTCCTTGTCCATTTTCTTTAATGGATTCTATTATCTCTATCAGTTTATCCGGTCTCATAGGTGGCTCCTCTCTGTGTAACATAGCATGACAGTTAGGACACACCGGTATGAGATCAACTACTGGATTCACCAAATATTCTGTTTTGTGGGATGAAACTTTTTCAATATGGTGGACATGAATAAAATCTTTTCCCAACGATCCATACATCTTTTCAAAATCAAAACCACATATTTTGCAACAATATCCATTTGCCATAAGACATAACTGACGATTAACCGGATTCCTCTCATATTTGTTCGTTAATACTTTGTTACATCCTCCCTCTAAATACAATTTATCTACGGCATCCAGTTTTTCTATATTCAACAATGCAAGCATCATCCCAACTACACTTTCTGCCCACTTAATAAATAGATTTACGGCCTTATCGTCTTCGCTATTCTTTTCTGGAATCGCACTTATTCTAATTTTGAGACTTTTCCATGTTTGTGTCCATAATTCCTTACTAATTTCTTTACACAAATTCTGATTCAAGCTCATTTCAATTTTTGCATTACGCTTACGTAATGATTCTATATATTTCAAAAAAACACATATTTTTTCATCGTCTGCTCGCTGCATATCGTTAAGCATCTCTGCTGCATATTTCTGAGGAGTAATATCAATTATCAAGCGAATCTCTTGTCGATATAGCATTCTAATTTCAAACAATTCACCAAGCTCATTATCTGGCCATATTCTATAACTGACATCCTTATATTCACTTCCGCAATTCACACAAAACGGAATATCATATGTAGCCTCCAAATGCTCTTTTATGGCCTTACCTATAGCATCCATTCTTATTCTTCATCCTCTTCTTCTGGATCAGGAAGATCAGCAACCAGTGTCTTCAATATTCTTGACACTGCAATTCTAATCTCCTCATACTGTTCTTTTATTTCTTCGTTATAAGTTTTATGTTCTGCTTCTGCAAGCGCCCATAACAAAGCATCCATTCCAGTCACCATAACATTCTGTGCTAAAATCGGTGAGTACACTTTTTGATAATATGGGTGACTCTGATTAATCTGAACCGCATGTTTGCCATCAGCAATGCATGGCTCCCATAATTGTCCGTATTCCAAAGTAGGTTTCGGAATCACTCGAACCTGTCCTGGTTTTGGATTAGAAATAATAGCAATCTTGTGTGTGAAGGTACCATTCTGATTCTCAATTATAGCCTCATCTGATTTCGTTACTGTAATCTTTGCGCCTTCCACGCTTCGTGCTTTTTCATCAATATTCCTATTTGACTCAGCATGCGCATCTCGTTTCTCAGCTGCTTTGCTTACTTGCTGTGCCGTTCCATGACGATAGCGATCAGCAGCCGCACGTCTTGGTGCAGGTATAAATGAACATTTTATATACTCCAAAATTTCTTCTGCCGGAAGTATTCTTGATTTTTTTATATCTACATTAAATGCCTCATCTAACATATGGTCAAATGAAAATTCAACTCTTAATAAAGCTCCATGAGGCTCCTTAGTGAATAATCCCAACCAATCTCCATAATGAATTAGACGATTTTCTCTATACACATAAAAACCTTGCATATCATTTCCCACACGTGCAAGTTTAGCAGCCTGTGGCGTTGAAAAGCTGTCTTTATTGGGAATCATAAATGCTCTTAACGTAAAGCTCGGACTAGTATTGTCTGGCATATCAACATCTATCTCATCTTCTGCCAATTTTTCAGTTAATGGTTCAGAAACAACAAACGGATCCCATGCCTCTACCTTAACTCCATTTATTGTTATATCAACATTAGCAGCCCTCTTATCATCATGGTCCAAAAATCTTTGATAAACCATACCAACATGAAACTGCAAATCATTGATTACTCTCTTCAAAGCATTTTTTGCATTACCAAAATTACTGTAACTCTTTAACAAGCGGTCAACTTTTTCCCATACAACTAAAGTACCTGTGCCGGCTTCTGCAGTTTCCTCCAACATATCAATCTCATCACGACAAGGATCCAGTAACTTTAGTTTCCATTCATGAACTTTTGCAACATAATCCAAATCCCATTGCGCTTTTCTTACTACTCCATCTGTTCCTCTTGAGAGTACAGATAGTGCTCTACAAAATGCAGTCGATGCAGTCTTCAAACCCAAGCCAAATTTACCCAAGCTTCCTAAATCAGGTCTTACTTTCGAACCATATGTCATCGCATTAATCAAACCATTTTTATCCATTCCGGCACCATTATCCGCAATATATACTGTTATTACTCCGGCAGGATCCATATTAATAAGAATATTAACTTTTGACGCCTTAGCTGCTATAGAATTATCAATAATATCTGCTATTGCTGTATTGAAATTGTAGCCAGTATCTCTAAGACCTTCTACAATTCGTTCCGGATCCGGTGGACAATTGATTGCATTATCATCTACTTCTGGCGTTACTTCACTTGTTGTTTTAATCATTGTTTTTCTCCTTTATTGGTGATAGGCTAAGCGCTGCTATAATATCCTCTCTATTTTCCGTGTTTCCATCAGTTCCTACTACTGCAGTATTTGCCATTTCTCGTTTTCTTTCTATTCTTTCGTTTACTATTTGTTCCACTGTATCTTCATAATACAAACGGTACACAAATACCGTTCTTTCTTGTCCTCTTCGATATGCTCTTGCCGATGCTTGGTCTTCTAAGGCAGGATTCCATTCCAAATTATAATGAATTACATGATTTGCCGAAGTTATATTCAATCCAGTTCCTGCTGCTCGTGGATTAAGCACTAAAAGCGCACTTCCATCAAATCCATTAAATTCATCTACAATATTTTGTCGTTCATCCACAGGTGTTGCTCCGTTTATTTTCCATACTGGAACACAAAACCTTTCGGGAATATCTGCTTCCAATATGTCGAACATTTTCTGATACGATGTGAACATTATCACTTTTTCTTCTCTTGCACATACCTCCTCTAAGATTTCA
The DNA here is from genome assembly GCA_964623905.1 of uncultured Faecalimonas sp. GTDB lineage: Bacteria > Bacillota > Clostridia > Lachnospirales > Lachnospiraceae > Faecalimonas. Next base: position 2,974 of record CAZUVY010000102.1, on the reverse strand, counting down.
CAAAATCTCTGATATTTAACAGATGTTCCATAATAGTCCTTGCCCCCCTCATTTTCGCATAATGCTGGGTGTGTACAGAACATCCGAAGTTTTTGCAATACTCCCAAGTTTAAATTGCCATTCTCAGTGCTACCTTGAGCTTCTGTTCTAAATTCTTCATACTTTTGTCCTTCAATCGCGGACATAATAAGTGGTTGTGGAATAACAACTTTCTCAGGCAAATCTGTAGCCACATCTTTTACCATTCTTCGTATCATTATTGGTGATAACATAGGCTCAACCTTATCAGCACCTGCTATATCATCAGTAACCGCTCTATTATAATCAGCTTGCGTACCAAACAATCCAGGTATCACAAAATCTGCAAGCGACCATATATCTGATACATGATTTTCAAATGGAGTTCCTGTCACAGCAATACTACTTTGTCTACGTATTCGCTTCACAAATTTTGTTCGTTCACTACTTGGATTCTTGATATTCTGAGCTTCATCTAATACCACTAGTTTCCAATCAACCATATTCAAAATGGATGCGTCGTTGATTGCAATTGAATATGAAATAATAACAACATCATATTTTTCAAAATCTATATACCTTCCAGTTCGTTGAACTCCATGATGAACACAACATTTTAAATCCGGCGCAAATTTTTCGCATTCTCGTTTCCAATTCTGAAGTAAAGACACAGGTGCAACAACCAACATTGGGCACTTACCATTGTGTTTATAATCTAGCATCAACGTAATAATCTGAAGTGTTTTTCCCAAGCCCATCTCATCGCCTAAAATACATCCAGCATTTTCTTCCAACATGTATTTCATCCAAAAATATCCCGTTTTTTGATATGAATAGAGTTTCGCATTAAGTCTACTTGGAAGTTCTTTATCTATCCTAATTGGTTTATTTAACAAACTCGTTTTAACATTATTAATTAGCGTTCCGTTATCAAACGAATCTTGGTTTCTAATAATCTCAACATACTGAGATGACGATATCCTTCCTGATTTCTTTATTCCCGCTTTTTGACAAATTGTTCCTAATTCCTGAACGCTTCCCGCTACATAAAACCACTCATCTCCAGCAATACATTGGTCTACGATTTCTCCCTCTATCATGTCTACTTCAATCTGTTTACCTCTTCTCGTCACATAAAGGGAAAGCACAATCTCATCATTTATTGTATCCAACTGGCATTTTATCGGCGAGCCAATTTTCGAGAAATGGACATCCGCAAATACTTCTTTAATACTTTTACACGGAATCTCGGCAACAAAACTATCTCTCTCATTATCCAAAACAGCATATACCTCTTCTGCATTCGGGTGAAGCAATTGGTTATCATAAACAAGTGCAATATGATTGTCACTTATAGTCCACTTTCCAATCAAACTACTTTCCTCCAATTTTCTTTATACTGTTAGACGAAATAGATATCCTATGTCTTGTCGGTGTTGAACTAAGTGAATTTTCTTCGACTCTTGCTTCATAGTCATGTAAATCTTCTGACACAATCGGAATATCATATGTTCTACCTTCAAGGTTTTCTGTAAAATTACCTAAATCTTTTGTCAACGCCAATAATCTTGGACTTGAGCCATATGCATTAACAATATCTCCTACATATCCTTGACTCGCATTTACTAAATTCAGCATATTAAGAACAACGGAATAATAAAAATCCCCTCTATCCACAGTCTTCTGCCCAGACCACCAAGAATAATCTGTTGCGAATCTCCATAATCTACTGGTGGCTTTTTCTGTATCACTTCCAGAACTATATTCTATCTGCAGTATTTGATTACCTGTTGAGATAAATGCAGTCTTATCCACTTCATGCGTTTGATCTCTTAATTTTTTAACATATACGTCAAGTCGTTCTCTTTGCAATTCACTGACTTTTTCCAGATATGCCTTATATCTATGCAACTCGCTATAGACGCCGACGGCATACGACGCCATTACAAACCATTGATTAGGTACAAATATGTTTTTTGAAGTAGAAGTTGTTATTACAGATGTTGCAGTATTGTACTCAATCTTTGCCTTGTTATTTTCCAAATATTCTTCATAAGCCTCTTTAAATTCTTTCGTCAATTCAACATCTTGCCAAGAAAAATCTTGATTATAATGAATTGCAGACTGTCTTATTAAAGCTCTCAAATCCTTCAATATATCGATATTATCCATTTTCATCCCACCATTAGCCATATGTAATATTTCTTTTACTAAATTTTCAACCTGCTTATCTGAATATTGTGACATTTCATCAAATACTTCTTGTCTAGAAGCTCTTAATTCTCTTTGATACCAGCCTTTTCTGCCATTATCAAAATAAGGATCGAACTCATCTCTCATATTTTTAATGTTGTTAGGATTCTCATTAAGAATATCTCCGATTTTCTGGAAGGCTTCTGTAAAACTCTTATAGCCTAACGCTCGTACCGCTTTCACGTCACACCTAGATAAAAAGTATGACACAATTAGTCCTGTTTGCTTCTTAGTCCTTCTTCCCTCGTCCATGTCTTCCCTCTCCTAATTATCATTTTTGAAACTAATCAAATCCCCTACATCACAATTAAAGTGATAACAGATACGTGCCAAGACATCTAAAGATACATTTTCTCCCTTTCCCATTTTTGCAATAGTAGAAGAACTTATACCTAAGTTCTCCATCAAATCTTTTTTTTGCATTCCATGGTCAATTAAAATTTTCCACAATCCGTTATATGACGTTTTCATATACATAGCACCTCATAATTATCTCTGTAACAAAATCATTCCAACATCTATACTATATCACAACAAGTGTTATGTCTCAATCGAAAAATGTAGTTTCGCGAAGATTATTTTTACCCAGAAGAACTATTTTTCAGCCATATCAAATTTCATACTCATTTTTGTACACCACATTACGCATCTTATTCTTCCTATGTACAAATCTTCTCATATTAATTGTCCAATAAACTGCTCT
>CAZUVY010000101.1:0-8634 GCA_964623905.1 uncultured Faecalimonas sp. | reverse complement strand
CGTACTGCAACAAAAGTGCAACAATTTTTGTATAAATAGTACAGAATAATACGTCTATGTACGTAATTGACCTGAGGCGTGGCTACGAAAAAGCTACGAATTTATACGCACACACTAATCAAATATTGTACTTTTAAGGACACTTTCAATAAAACGAAGGTGTCCTTTTTTGCGTTATAGTTTTAATTTCTATTATTTATTCGATTAGGAGGTATCCGTATGGGTAAGGTTATTGCAGTGTCAAACCAAAAAGGTGGAGTCGCCAAAACAACAACAAGTATTAATTTAGGTGTAGCTTTAGCAAGAAATGGGAAAAAGGTATTGCTGGTAGATGCAGATCCGCAAGGGCATTTGTCTACTGGTCTTGGAATTGCAAAGACGACAAAAGTTACATTAAAGACGATGATGGAGTATGTGATTATGGAAATGGAGTATGATCCATATGAAGCCGTTATCAGAAATGACGAGGGCGTAGATATTATTCCATCAAACAAATTATTATCAGGTACAGATATTTCTTTGATTACGGTTGAAGAAAGAGAAAGCATTTTGAAAAAGTATCTTGATACATTAAAAACTGAATATGATTATGTGGTTATCGATTGTATGCCTTCTTTGGGTATGTTGACTGTAAATGCAATGGCAGCCGCAGACAGTGTTTTGATACCGATTGAACCAGAGTATTATGCGTTGGATGGTATGGTTGAACTGTTGAGGGTAATTAGAAATACGAAGAAAAGGTATAATCCTAGAATTGAGATTGAAGGAATCTTATTTACTAAGGATCCATACTGGTATAACTCTTCTAAAGAATATAAAAAGGCAGTAAGTGAAGCATATGGTAAGCATATCAAGATATTTGAACAATCTATTCCGCGTTCAAATCCTATTGCAAAGTGTCCTAAGGACGGAGTAAGTATTTTTGCTTACGATAAAAATAATCCAGGTGCATTAGGATATGATTGGCTGGCAAAGGAGGTAATTAAGAATGGCTAAAAGTAAAGCACCTGTGAAGTTAGTGTCTTATGAAGAAATTATGGGAATCGGTGATTACGAAGAGGTAGTTACAATTGCGATAGATGATATTCATCCGTTTAAAAATCATCCGTTTAAAGTCAGGGATGATGAAAAAATGCAGGAACTGATTAAAAGCATCAGTACGCAAGGTATATTAACGCCTGTAACAGTTCGTATGGATGAAGATGGTCAGTATGAAATGATTTCTGGTCACAGAAGAATGCACGCAGCTAGTATGATTGGATTAGATGCAATTCCAGCTATTGTAAAAGAAATGGATGATGACGAAGCAACCATAGCAATGGTAAATTCGAATATTCAGCGAGAAGAACAATTGCCGAGTGAAAGAGCGTATTCGTATAGAATGATGTTGGAGGCAATGAAACGAAAAGCTGGAAGACCGACAAAAAATAATTCGTGCCAAAGTGGCACACATTTACGTTCAGATGAAATGATGGCTTTAGAGGTCGGGGAAAGTGCACGTTCTATTCAACGATGCATTCGTTTAACGGAACTTATCACAGAACTTTTGGATATGGTAGATGAAAAGAAATTAGGCTTTACTATAGCCGTTGAGATTTCTTATATAGACCAGGAAATGCAGAAGTGGCTGTATGAGTACATCAAAGAAAATGGTGTTGTAAAACCAGAACAGATTGCTGGGCTTAGAAAGTATTTGGAACAGAATACAGTAAACCAAATACAGATGATACAAGTTCTAAACGCTAATTTGAAAGGTAGAATTCCTTCAAAGAAAGTAACGCTATCTGAGAAGAAATTGTACAAGTATTTCCCGGCTCATTATTCTGCTTCGGAGATGGAAGGTGTAATTATCACACTTCTGCAAGAGTGGAAACAAAGACAGGTAGGTGAATGATATGAAGTTTGATTACTATTATGGTTCTCAGGCTGACCAATTCAGTTTTATAAGAATACCAAAAGCAATGCTGACAGAGAAGACGTTCTCTTCTCTGTCCTTGCAAGCAAAAATGTTGTATGGTATTTTGCTTGACCGTATGGGCTTGTCTATGAAAAATGGTTGGTTCGATTCAGAGAATAAAGTTTATATTATTTATCAGATTGCAGAGATTCAAGAAGATTTGGGATTTTCAAAAAAGAAAGCGATTGAATATCTGGCTGAATTGGAGTCCTTTGGTCTTGTAGAAAAGAAAAGACGTGGATTGGGATTGCCGAGTATTCTGTATGTTAAGAGCTTTCTGGTGCAAAGAGATTGTACTAGGATAGAGACTGATGAAAGTGTTGGTATTTCCAGAGGTCCTGAAAAGGGAACTTCTGATGGATTTGAAATTGTGGCATCGAAAGTTGAAAATAGAAAAATATCAGCTAAAGGCAAAGAATCTGATGCTAAGAATTCAGAGAATACAGCAAGAAGTGCTAACGTGGGAACTTTAAGAAGTGTCGATTTTGACACCTCAAGAAGTGTTGAAAAAGGCACTTCAAGAGGTTCTGATTGGACACCTCAAGAAGTGTCAAAATTGACACCGCTTATTAATAATACTAAAAAGAATGATCTTGAAGAGAGTAATAATAAATCGAATCATATCATATCTGCTGAAAAGCAGGGTGCTGCTATGGGATACGATTGTGATATGATGAATGAAATGGATGCGTATGAGGAAATTATCAAAGAAAATATTTCTTTTGAGGATCTTCTGGTAGCTTATCCATATGAGAGAGAAACTATTGAGGGAATCAAGCAATTGATCCTTGAGACAGTTTTGAATAAAAATGAGTCTATGGTAATTGCAAGTAATACATATCCGGTTGCACTTGTGAAAAGCAAATTTCTAAAATTGAATTATTCTCATATCGAGTATGTGATGGATTGCTTCAAGAGTAATACATCCAAAGTGAAGAACATTAAGAAATATTTATTGGCAGCATTGTTCAATGCTCCTTCTACGATAGATAGTTACCATCGTGCAGAAGTAAATCATGATATGCCATATATGACTGTGGCAAGATTGGAGGCGTAATGATTATTTTAAAACTTATTGGAAAGATTTTGGCAATTCCATTGCTACTGATCACATTTTTGATGTGGCTGGTAGTAAAAGCAATGATTACAATTTATGGATTATGCTATGGCTTATTAGGGATTGGTGTTGTTGCGGCACTGATTCTGTTCCTGGCTTATCAGGAATGGGCAAATGTAGTTGCGTTAATTATAATTGCTGTAGTTGCATTTGCAGTAATGTTTGCTGGCACATTTATCCAGGTGCTTTTGGAAGAAGCAAACAGCGGTTTACGAAAATTTATTAGAGCATAAGAAATGGAGAATGTGTTATGGAAAAAGAAGTAAGATATATTCAGTTACCACCGTTGCCAGAGGATATTGAAATGCCAGCATTAGAGGCAATTTGGTTAATTGCGAGAATGGATCGAGAACAACAATTGGATGCACTTCGACAACTTGAAGCAATGACAGGGAATGAAGAAACAAATGAAATGGATTACGGAACTGTGCAGGAAATTCTTGATAAATACAGTAATTTGGAAGATGATTCATTGTTTTCACAGTATATTGAGTGTTTCCGTAGACTTCTCTCTGGGCTGGTTTTGGAATCTTATGATGTGGCAGCCTATGTATATCAAAAGAGATGCGTGGAAGGTCTCAATATTGAAGAAATAGTGAAGACAACCAGATTGTCGGAAGAAGCTGTAAATATGTTCATGAAGTATTTTGACGTGCGACATAATCAAAATAATTGATATAGTGTGGGGATACATAGGTAAAACAACCCGTGTATCCTTTTTTCTTTAAAAAATCTTAAGGATATCAAGTATTGTACATATGTGATACGCGTGATAGAATTAAAGTAGTAAAGTATGTGACAATTTATGAGGGATATTTAGGAATGAAGCTGTTTTGTTTGATATTTATATGATGATTGTCTGCTGTCCTTGACGGTGGAATAAAATAATGCTATTATAAGGTTGTACATATAAAAGGGAGTAGCTGAACATCCGAAAGGGTGGGTTTGCAACCGACATTCGATACTGAGAGGTATCCGTAACAAATGAGATAGCAAGACTTTTATTGTGGCAGACGTCATGATAAGAGTCTTTTTTTATTATATAAGTAGCTGCCACATGAAACTTGCGGAAAGTGAGGAACTATGAGCAACGAAATTATGAGAAGAGAAATGAAAGAAGCAATGGATGCTGGAGAACGTGCATTAACCAGTCTTAGAAATGCACAGGAAAAACTGAATAGCGCAGGCAACTGGGGATTGTTTGATATGTTTGGTGGAGGATTGTTTTCTACCATAATGAAACGTTCAAAGATGGACGATGCCCAGCAACTGATGGAAGCAGCAAAATCTGATTTGAAACGATTTCAGCGAGAGTTGAAAGACGTTAATATTCCGTTGGATTTGAGAATGGAAGTAGGAAGTTTTCTTTCTTTTGCAGATTTCTTCTTTGATGGATTTGTGGCAGATTATCTTGTTCAGTCAAAAATTTCAGAAGCTAAAGAACAGGTGTCTGATGCGATTATCAGAGTTGAACAGATTCTAAATGAATTGAAGAGAAAGATGTAACGAAAGGATTTTTATAAGGAGGTTTTGACATGGCACCTAAAAGAATAAAAGTGAAACCAGGAAAGACACAATCAAAGATGGGATTTATCGTAGGTATTTTATTTGTGATTTTAGGAGTTGTTATGGTGATTCCGACCTTTGGATTATTTGGTCTTATATGGACGGGAGTAGCGGCAATGATAGCATTCACGAATTATAAGAACGGATTTTCAGATGAAGGTGTTGCTACGCATGAGATCATTATCGAAGATGGTATGGAAATGCCGAATGCTTATGATGATGGAGAAGATATTGAAGAGAAGCTGGTTAAATTGAATTCATTGTATGAGCAACGTTTGATTACAAAGGAAGAATACGATGAGAAGCGTAAAGAATTTTTGAAAGAGTTTTAGTATGGAGGAATCTATTATGAAATGCCCTTATTGCAATAAAGAGATGGAATCAGGTTATGTTCAGTGCAGGGATGGTTTGCATTGGACACCGAAGAAACAAAAGGTGGCTGCTTTATCCGGAATGGGAAAAGGTGCAATTGCAATTGGAAATGATAATGGATATATGGCTAATTCATCTGCAGTAGCTTTTCATTGCGAAGATTGCAAAACTGTTATTATTCAATATGGAAATAGCAATAAGTAAAGACAATTTGGAGTGATTGAGTATGAAAAAAATAGTGTTGCTGTTGCTCATGATCTTTTCTTTAGTTGGATGTGGCAAGAAAGATATACAGAGTGACATATCAGACAGTCTTGGAATTGATGTGAGTAAAGGTACTGTGCTGACAGATTCTGATGCTCATGGAGGATTCCATGGGGATGGAATGATGTTTCAGCAAATAACATTTGAAGACAGTATGTTGTCAGATGAAATAAAAGATAATGATAGCTGGAAGCCATTGCCATTGAGCCAGAATATTGAAGCATTAGTATATGGCATCGAAGAGGATACGAGCAGTATAGGTCCATATTTGACTGATGAAAATGGAGATACAATAATTCCGGATATTCAAAATGGGTATTATTACTTCTATGATCGACATTCGGAAAGCACAGAGCCATATAACGATAAAGATGTACTTAACAGGGCTTCGTTCAATTTTACCTTAGCAGTATATGACTTTGATAATTATGTTCTATATTATGTGGAATTTGATACTTAATGATAGGAGAAGACTTATGAACGCATATCAAAAATTCCGAGAACTGAATATAGACCATGCGACAATCGGTTTGGATCAGAATATATCTGATGTAAACTACTTTTGCACACCAATAGGTGCTAAAGTGATTGGCGAAGCAGGAGTGGATGGGATTAGTTATTGTTTTATCAAAGGATTTGACGAAATGGTATTTGCTATTGGTCCGTCAGGTCTTCCTGGTGAAAATGTTCATCCTATCGCAAATAACTTTGAAGATTTACTCAGATTGTTATTAGCCTGTGGAAGTATGGATGCAATAGAGCAGACCTATATGTGAGATGAAGAACTGTTTGAACAATACATAATGGATAATAAGCCGGATGAAAAACAACGTGCTGTTATGAATATCCTCATTGAAGAATTTCAGATTGTTCCGATGGAACAGCCATTTTTCTATATAAAGGATTTACAGGCATCTTTTGATTATAGCAAATTGCGATTTTCAGAAGAATACTATGAATTGCTTCCAGATGTGGGTGACTCAGAGACAGCTGCACCTGAATGGAAAGTTACGTACGAAGGTGGTTTTTATCCGAAACATGGACGTGAAGGGAAAGAGATTCGAATAGATAAGACGTTCATTTGGGGAAAAGAAATCTGGCATATTCCAGCTGTTTATTTGTGCTCAAATGGTATGGTCATTGACTTTTGTATTGAAGTGGAGCCGGAAGGAGTAGAAAAATTTATCAATAGATGGAATTTATACGAAGAAGATAAACGTGATTATAGAAATGCGGAATATGAACAAATTCAGGAAGAACATCCCCTGAATATAGAGTTTCATTCGAAATTATTTGTGAATGATACAGAACTTCGTCAGGCTCAGGGATGCTGTGTATACTGGATACCGAAAAAATGTATGCCACAAGGCTTGGAAACAGAGACAGAGGCAAAATGGGTATTAGATCATTATGGATATGATTATGAAAAATCATGGGCGGTACATCGGGTTTCTTATCCATGGACGGAGAAAAAACTACGGACGGTAAGAACATTGGAAATGCATTTAGAACGAGAAATGGTAAAGATTCCGAGTAAACCTTTTGCAACACCGGAAAAAGAGAAAGCGCAGGAAATTTTAAATCCTGTGACGGGTGTAACACATACTTTTACTGTTAGAGAATATGAAGAAAGGGAAATGGATCCAAACCGTTTTTCTGATGAAAGTATGGAATGGCCTACAAATTATTCTATTATGACTTATACATTATTTCCGGAGTTAGAAGAAGTTTATTTGAAGGATTCGAGCCAAGGAGATTCTCCTCGCAGTAAGCAGGGAAATCAGCATAAAGGAGCCACTTCGGTTGGAATTATCGGATTAAGACCAAAAGCAGAAGACGGAGAAGATTACTATCATCCGGATGGAACCGTGGCAAAGCTGAGAGTATGTTGTTCTTCCATGTATTTTGAAAAACCAGAGAGGATTGAATGGATACTAACGTTTAGGGAAAAACGTGTACCGGATATAGGTGTGAAGTTGATTTAGGAGGTGCGGTTTTATGACATGGTATAAAGAGATGACCGAACAACAAAAGAGAGAGTTCAAAAAAGTGATAACAGTAAGTGTAATAGGTGTAATTGTAGTGTTGCTTGTTCCGATTGCTTTTCATTTTATTTGGTAACAAAAGCAATTATTGTGAGGAGTGTGATTTGCATGATGAAAAAGAAAACATCCATAATCATTGGAGCCATACTATTACTTATTGCGGTTATTTTTGTAGGAGTTGCAGTATCACATCCGGAATTTTCGTTTTCATGGAGTCTTAGGATAACGTATATGTTTTATGGCCTCTATGCATGGCTGTTGTTCCGATTTCTTCTGGTAATACCAGTTTTCCAGCATATGCAAGGTGCTTCGTCAAAAGGAAGTATTATCAGAGCGATTATATATATGCTTATGGCTATCGTGTTTTTTATGATGGAGATTACAGGAGATAAAGTAGATGTTTATACGTTTCTGCGTGGCTTTGTAGTGACCGGAAGTATCGATGTGTGTTGTGAAAACATTTATCTGCTTGTAAAGGGTAAAAGAAAATAGAAAAGGGAAAGGTGGCGGAGTGTCGTGAAGAAAAAAGTTAAAATTGCAATGATCATATTATTGATTATTGTACTTGCAGTTTGTGCATGGTTTATTGGATATAATACTAGAAAAAGTCAGGATAATCTGCCGTCTTTAGAATCCATAGCTAAAATGGATGAAGCAGATATTAATGATTTGCTGGTTGGTTATGGAAATTATCAACTTGTTGATGTGTGGGAAGATCCGGATATAAAATCTGATAACACATGGATCTGGAAAATTGATGAACATACCCAGCTTCAAGTAAGTTGTAATAACAAAGATAAAGTTGTTGTATGCAGCCTTGATTCTGTTTTTCAGGCTGTAATATTGGAAATCTTTGATAATCATTATCTGGTTGAGCCGGTAGAAGGCAGTCCGGAACTTCGCAGTTCTGATAGAATCGAGGTTAAAATAGAACACTTGGATCCTTCGTTGGAACCAGAGGTGGGCGATATCATTGAAATTGTCCATAGTGGTGAAATCATGGAAAGTGATCCGGCAAGATTACAGGATGTATATAGTATCAGCTTCAAGTAAGTTGTAATAACAAAGATAAAGTTGTTGTATGCAGCCTTGATTCTGTTTTTCAGGCTGTAATATTGGAAATCTTTGATAATCATTATCTGGTTGAGCCGGTAGAAGGCAGTCCGGAACTTCGCAGTTCTGATAGAATCGAGGTTAAAATAGAACACTTGGATCCTTCGTTGGAACCAGAGGTGGGCGATATCATTGAAATTGTCCATAGTGGTGAAATCATGGAAAGTGATCCGGCAAGATTACAGGATGTATATAGTATC
>CAZUVY010000100.1:0-8924 GCA_964623905.1 uncultured Faecalimonas sp. | reverse complement strand
GTAGAGAAGCAGCTATCCGTGCTCTTCAAGCATGCGGTATCGATGTAACAAGTATTAAAGACGTGACACCAGTTCCACATAACGGATGTCGCCCACCAAAACGTAGAAGAGTGTAGTCTAAATAGGAGGAGAAAATAAGATGGCAGTGAATAGAACTCCAGTTCTTAAAAGATGTAGATCACTTGGTATGGATCCAATCTATTTAGGAATTGATAAAAAATCTAACAGACAATCAAAAAGAGCTAATAGAAAAATGAGCGAATATGGTCTTCAATTACGTGAAAAACAAAAAGCTAAATTTATCTATGGCGTATTAGAAAAACCTTTCAGAAACTACTTTGAAAAAGCTTCAAAGATGAAAGGTATGACAGGTGATAATCTTATGATTCTTCTTGAATCAAGATTAGACAACGTTGTTTTCCGTATGGGATTCGCTAGAACAAGAAAAGAAGCTAGACAAATCGTTGACCACAAACACGTATTAGTAAATGGAAAACAAGTAAACATTCCATCATACTTAGTAAGTGCTGGTGATGTTATCGAAATTAAAGAAGCTAAAAAATCATCTCCAAGATATAAAGAAATCGTAGAAGTAACAGGCGGAAGATTAGTTCCAGAATGGTTAGATGTTGACGCTGAAAACTTAAAAGGATCTGTAAAAGAACTTCCAGCTAGAGAAGCTATCGATGTACCTGTAAACGAAATGTTGATCGTCGAATTATATTCTAAATAATCCATAGGGATTATTTAGAGTAACCATCAACCGAATAACCCAGAAGGAGGGCTTTGTAATGTTTGATTTTAACAAACCAAATATTGAAATCACTGAGATTTCAGAAGATAAGAAGTATGGAAGATTTGTTGTGGAGCCTTTGGAAAGAGGTTATGGTACAACTCTTGGTAACTCTTTAAGAAGAATCATGCTTTCTTCATTACCTGGAGCTGCTATCTCTCATGTAAAAATTGATGGAGTATTACATGAATTTAGTTCAATTCCTGGTGTAAAAGAAGATGTTACTGAGATTGTGATGAATCTTAAGTCATTGGCTATCAAAAATAGCTCAGAAACAGACGAACCAAAAACAGCATACATTGAGTTTGAAGGAGAAGGTGTAGTTACTGCAGCTGATATCCAAGTTGATCCGGACATCGAAATCATGAACCCAGAAACTGTTATTGCAACTCTTAATGGAGGAGCTGACAGCAAATTATACATGGAACTTACTATCACAAAAGGTAGAGGTTATGTAAGTGCAGATAAGAACAAGAGTGATGATTTACCAATCGGTGTAATCCCAATTGACTCTATCTACACACCAGTAGAACGCGTTAACCTTACAGTAGAAAACACACGTGTTGGTCAAATCACAGACTTTGACAAACTTACACTTGATGTTTATACAAATGGTACATTAGTTCCAGATGAAGCAGTAAGCTTAGCAGCTAAAGTACTTAACGAACACTTAAAATTATTCATCGACTTATCAGAAGTTGCTCAGGCAGCAGAAGTCATGATTGAAAAAGAAGACGATGAAAAAGAAAAAGTGTTAGAAATGAGTATTGATGAATTAGAACTTTCAGTTCGTTCATACAACTGCTTAAAGAGAGCTGGAATCAACACAGTTGAAGAATTAACAAATAGAACTTCAGAAGATATGATGAAAGTTCGTAACCTTGGACGTAAATCATTAGAAGAAGTTTTAGCAAAATTAAAAGAACTTGGCTTAGAATTAAGTCAAGGTGAAGAATAGAGTTCATTCTTTGAATGAGCAATATCAATTGAACATGCAATGTTTAATTGAGTTCCTTAATGAGTGTCTATCTTACTGGTAAGCCCGATGCGCACAGTAGGAGCACATGGCTAGTAAGCCCGAAGAAGCATAACCACGTGTAAATATGGAGGAAAAGAAAAATGGCAAAATATAGAAAACTTGGCAGAACATCAAGCCAAAGAAAAGCATTAATCAGAAACCAAGTAACATCATTACTTGCAAATGGTAAAATCGTTACAACAGAAGCTAAAGCAAAAGAAATCAGAAAAGTAGCTGAAGGTCTTATTGCTATGGCTGTTAAAGAAAGAGACAACTACGAAGAAGTTACAGTAACAGCTAAAGTTGCTCGTAAAGACAAAGATGGTAAGAGAGTAAAAGAAGTTGTAGATGGTAAAAAAGTTACTGTTTATGATGAAGTACAAAAAACAATCAAAAAAGACAAACCATCTAGATTACATGCAAGAAGAGAAATGTTAAAAGTTCTTTACCCAGTAGTTGAAGTAAAAGATGGCAAGAAGAGAAGTGCAAAAGAAGTTGATTTAGTTGAAAAATTATTCAATGAAATCGCTCCAAAATATGAAAACCGTAACGGTGGTTACACAAGAATCGTAAAAATCGGTTTACGTAAAGGTGACGCTGCTATGGAAGTTCTTCTTGAACTTGTATAAGAAAAGTCATTTAAAAGAGTTTTGCGAATCGCGGAACTCTTTTTTTGATTTACGAAAAGTAGTCTTTGTATTATAATAAAAGAAAGTCTGGTTATAGAAAAGGAGAACGATTAACATGAAAATTATTAAAACAGCAGATTATAACGAAATGAGCAGAAAAGCAGCAAATATCATCGCTTCACAGATGATCTTAAAACCAAACAGTGTTTTAGGTTTAGCAACAGGTTCTTCACCAATCGGAACATACAAAGAACTTATTAAAAAGTATGAAGAAGGCGATATCGACTTTTCTGATATTACAACAGTAAACCTTGATGAATACAGAGGATTACCAAGAACAAATGGTCAAAGTTATTACTACTTCATGAATGATAATCTTTTCAATCATGTAAACATTGACAAAGCAAGAACTCATGTACCAAACGGTGAAGTAGAAGATGCTGAAAAAGAATGTGGAAACTATGAAGCATTGATCAAAGAATTAGGCGGAGTTGACTTACAATTATTAGGTCTTGGACACAATGGACATATTGGTTTCAACGAACCAGCAGATGAATTTGACAAAGTAACACATTGCGTAGATTTACAGGCAAGCACAATCGAAGCAAACAAGAGATTTTTCGCTTCTATTGATGATGTACCAAAACAGGCATATACAATGGGTATCGGAACAATTATGGCAGCTAAGAAAATCTTAGTAGTTGTAAGCGGCGCTGACAAAGCTGGTATTGTAAAGAAAGCATTTACTGGCCCAGTTACACCAAGTGTTCCAGCATCTATTTTACAAATGCATCCAGATGTAACTGTAGTTTGTGATGCAGCAGCATATGCAGAATTAGAAAAATAGGAGATTAGCCATGATTATTAAAAATGTATTGGTATTCACAGAAGAAAAGAAATTTGAAGAAGGTACAATTAGTATTGAAAATGGTTTATTTGCGAATGAATCCACAGACGGCGAAGTCATTGATGGAGAAGGATGTTATGCGATTCCGGGTCTTGTAGATGTACATTTCCATGGATGTGTTGGCGCAGATTTCTGCGATGGAACTCCAGAGGCAATTGCAACGATTGCAGAGTATGAAGCTTCTCAAGGAATTACGACAATTGTACCTGCGACAATGACATTATCAGAAGATGAATTGATGAAGATTATGAGCAATGCAGGTGCATATAAAAATGAAAAAGGTGCTGTACTTGCAGGAATCAACATGGAAGGTCCATTTATCTGTGCCGCAAAAAAAGGAGCACAGGCAGCTACTTATATTCGTAAACCTGATGTGGAGATGTTCAGAAAGCTTCAGGCAGCTTCAAATGGCTTGATCAAGTTATGTGATATTGCGCCAGAAGAAGAAGGGGCAATGGAGTTTATTGAAGCAGTAAAAGACGAAGTTCATGTTTCATTTGCACACACAACAGCAAATTATGATACAGCAAAGAAAGGTTATGATCTTGGAGCATGCCACGCGACACATTTGTACAATGCGATGCCTCCATTTGCACACAGAGATCCTGGTGTGATCGGAGCTGCGAGGGACAGTGAACATGTGCATGTGGAACTTATTTGCGATGGTGTTCACATTCATCCTGCAGTAGTGAGAGCCACTTTTGAGATGTTTGGTGATGATCGTATTGTTATGATCAGTGACAGTATGAGAGCAACAGGGCTGAGTGATGGAGAATATACATTAGGTGGACAGGCAGTTAAGGTAGTTGGAAAACTTGCAACATTAGTTTCAGACGGAGCAATTGCAGGTTCATGTACAAACTTATTGGATTGTATCCGTACAGCAGTAAAAGAGATGCACATTCCATTGGAAAGTGCAGTGGCATGTGCAACCATGAATGCGGCTAAGAGTGTTGGCCTTTATGATACATATGGTTCAATCACAGAGGGAAAAGCAGGAAATGTTGTACTGTTAAATAAAGATTTATCTTTGAAAGCTGTTATTATCAATGGAAAACAAATTTAGAATGCTGCTATAAAATGAGATTTTAACTTGACAAAAAAGTGTGGATAAGTTAATATTTCGTTAGAAAATGATAAGGCTATGAAAAGAAGAAGTAGCATCTGAATGTACTAAACAGAAAGCAGCCGGCTGATGAGAGGCGCATAGGAAAGCAGATGTGAATACATCTTGGAGCTTTGCACCGAATGGTATACAGATTAATTTCCTAGTAGGCTGCAACGGGATGGCACACGTTATCGTGCTAGAGTATTCACAGGATACTTATTGAGGCATACAGTGCGAGCTGTAAGCGAACAAAGGTGGTAACACGAGATGATTCCTCGTCCTTTTATAGGGCGAGGATTTTTTTGTACCGATTTTGGTAAAAAAAATCCTCCCGGTCAGAATCGCAAGAAATAAAGAGAGAAAGAGGAGAAAAAAATGGGAATTTATGAAGAATTACAAGCGAGAGGACTTATCGCGCAGGTAACAGACGAAGAAGTAATCAGAGATTTAGTAAACAATGGAAAAGCTACATTTTACATTGGATTTGACCCAACAGCAGACAGTCTTCATGTTGGACATTTCATGGCACTTTGCTTAATGAAACGTCTTCAAATGGCTGGAAACAAACCAATCGCATTAATCGGAGGCGGTACAGCCATGATTGGTGACCCTTCTGGAAGAAGTGATATGCGTCAAATGATGACACCAGAAACAATTCAACATAACTGTGAATGTTTCAAAAAACAGATGAGTAAATTTATTGACTTTTCAGAAGGCAAAGCATTAATGGTAAACAACGCTGACTGGTTAATGGATTTAAATTACATTGATGTATTAAGAGAAGTTGGTGCTCATTTCAGTGTAAACCGTATGTTAACAGCAGAATGTTACAAACAACGTATGGAAAAAGGTCTTAGCTTCTTAGAATTCAACTACATGATCATGCAGAGCTACGATTTCTACGCATTATTTCAAAAATACGGTTGTAACTTACAATTTGGTGGAGATGACCAATGGAGCAACATGCTTGGTGGTACAGAACTGATCCGTCGTAAACTTGGAAAAGATGCAAGCGCTATGACAATCACATTGCTTCTGAATTCAGAAGGTAAGAAAATGGGTAAGACACAATCTGGTGCAGTATGGCTTGATCCAAACAAAACTTCACCATTTGAATTCTACCAATACTGGAGAAACGTAGCAGATGCTGACGTATTAAAATGTATTCGTATGCTTACATTCCTTCCATTAGAAGAAATCGATAAGATGGATGCATGGGAAGGAAGCCAGTTAAACAAAGCAAAAGAAATCCTTGCATTTGAACTTACAAAATTAGTTCACGGGGAAGAAGAAGCTGTAAAAGCACAGGAAAGTGCAAGAGCTTTATTCTCAAGCGGTGCTGCAGCAAATATGCCAACAGCAGAACTTACAGCAGATGATTTTGCAGACGGCTCAATCGACATTTTAACAATGTTATTAAAGAGTGGATTAGTTCCTTCAAAATCAGAAGCAAGACGTGCGGTAGAACAAGGCGGTGTTGCTGTAGATGGTGAAAAAGTAACTGATATCAAAAAAGTATTTGCAGCAGAAGAAATTCCAGCAGAAGGTCTTGTACTTAGAAGAGGAAAGAAAAACTTCAGAAAAGTTATTGTGAAATAGACTATGATGAAAGAAAAAAGTTCATTGCCATATATTATAGAAGGAAAAATTGTACATGGGAAAGGTCTTGGAAGGACAGTAGGCATGCCGACTGCCAATTTAAGTGTAGAGAATCAAGAATTGCCGGAATCAGGGGTTTATGCTACAAGAATCAGGCTTGACGATAAGATATTTGGTTCTGTCACAAATATTGGGAAAAGACCGACGGTTGATCAGGAACAGAACATTACAGTGGAAACCTATATCTTTGATTTCAATGGAGATATATATGGAGAAAATGCAGTATTGGAAATTCTGAAATTTTTACGTCCGGTTCAAAAATTTCAAAGTTTAGAAGAGGTTTATGAACAGGTGCAAAAGGATATAAAAGAAGCAAAAAAATACTTATAAAAGAAGCGGAAAGATGCACAGGCAGCAGCTTGTGTATCTTTTTTCGTACATGATTTTTATTTTTAAAAATAAAAGTTGACAAGTCAACAAGTGATATATATAATGATGCAGAATCAACAAGTAAAGGAATTGAAGTATGATTACAAGATTTGGAACGTTTGTGAGAACGATTGAAGGAATCCACAAACATATACAAAAAATAAAGAAAAATAAAATGAAAGAATTCGGGCTCAGTGGGAACCATGTTATGTGCATGTTTTATTTAGCACAGCATCCAGAGGGACTTACCGCTACACAATTGTGCCAGTTGATCGCCGTTGATAAGGCTGCAACTTCGCGTACGCTTGCAGAGCTGCTGGAAAGTGGATATGTCTATTATCCTGAATTAGAAGGAAACAAAAAGTATCGTGCAGTTGCTATGTTGACGGAAAGAGGAGTGGAAGTCACAGAGCAGATAGATTCCATTATTTGCGATGTTGTAGATGAAATTGGTGGAAATTTAAGTGAAGAAGAAAGAAACAATATGTACCAATCTCTTGAGACAATTGAAAAAAATCTGGAACAATTAACAAAAACATTTCATTAAGGAGAAAAACAATGAGTATTAGAATTATTACAGATTCAGCATCAGATATGTCAGAAAAAGAAAGCAAGTATTTAAAAGTGTTACCATTAACAGTTACATTTGGTGAGACAGAATATTTAGATGGAGTAACTTTATCATCGAAAGAATTTTATGAAAAATTGATTGAAAATGATGAACTTCCAAAGACAAGCCAGGTGGGTCCATATGATTTTGAACAGGCGATTCAAGAAGTGATTGATGCAGGGGATACTCCACTTGTGATTACGCTTTCTTCAAAACTTTCAGGAACATATAATAGTGCACAGATTGCTGCGTCAGCATTTGATGACAAAATTTATGTAGTTGACAGCGAAAATGTGTGCATTGGTGAGAGAATTTTAGTAGAATACGCAATTCGCATGATCGAAGCTGGAAAAGAAGTACAAGAAATTGCAGAAGAGTTGGAAAGGGCAAAGAAAGAGATTTGCCTTGTAGCGCTTCTGGATACTTTGGAATACCTTCGTAAGGGCGGAAGAATTTCCAATGTTTCTGGTTTTGTAGGCGGCATGCTTTCTATCAAACCTGTAATCGGTATCAAAGATGGTGTTGTTGAGACTCTTGGAAAAGCACGTGGCTCAAAAAATGCAAATAACTTGTTGTCACAGCAGATTATGCAGGCAGGCGGAATTGATTTTGAAATGCCATATGCTGTTGCATACTCAGGATTAGATGATAGTCTGGTTCAAAAATACGTGAAAGATAATGAACATGTGTGGAAACCATATACAGACGAGTTAGAGATCAGAGTGGTTGGAAGCACAATCGGAACACATGCAGGTCCAGGAGCGATTGCAGTTGCATATTTTAGAAAATAATGTATAATGAAAGAGCGCGCGTGAAAGTGTGCTCTTTTGCTATATTTAAAGAGAAAAAAGCAAATTATACTTGACAGAATAGGCGCGGCATAATATAATAATTCAGTGTGAAAAAAGTAGAAACAGTTTACACCAATGCCCCGGAGTGGACTGATTCCAATAAATTTCAGTAACGAATATGATAATTAGTAAGAATGATTTTAGGAGGAAAACCAATGAAAACTTACATGGCTAACCCAGATAAGATTGAAAGAAAATGGTATGTAGTTGATGCACAAGGACAAACATTAGGACGTTTAGCATCAGAAGTAGCAAAAGTTTTAAGAGGAAAAAATAAACCAGAATATACACCACACGTTGATACAGGTGATTATGTAATCGTAATCAACGCTGACAAAGTTGCTGTAACAGGCAAAAAATTACAACAAAAAATGTACTACAATCACTCAGATTATGTAGGTGGTTTCAGAGAAACAACTTTAGCTGAAATGATGGCTAAAACACCTGAAAAAGTAGTTGAACTTGCAGTTAAAGGCATGCTTCCAAAAGGACCTATGGGAAGATCAATGATCACAAAACTTCACGTATACGCTGGTGCAGAACATGCTCACGCAGCTCAAAAACCAGAAGTATTAACATTCTAATTAAGGTTATAAGGAGGAAATGACAGTGGCTAACGCAAAATTCTACGGAACAGGAAGAAGAAAAAAATCAATCGCAAGAGTATACTTAGTACCTGGAACAGGTAATATCACAATCAATAAAAGAAGCATCGATGAATACTTCGGATTAGAAACATTAAAAGTTGTTGTTCGTCAACCATTAGTAGCAACAGACAACGTTGACAAATTCGACGTATTAGTAAACGTACACGGTGGTGGATACACAGGACAAGCTGGTGCAATCCGTCACGGTATCTCAAGAGCATTACTTCATGCAGATGCTGAATACAGACCAATTCTTAAGAAAGCTGGATTCTTAACACGTGACCCACGTATGAAAGAACGTAAGAAATACGGTCTCAAAGCTGCTCGTAGAGC
>CAZUVY010000099.1:0-8927 GCA_964623905.1 uncultured Faecalimonas sp. | reverse complement strand
GAAGAAATGGTTCTGGTAAAACAATGTTAATGAAAACAATCTGTGGATTTATTCCTGTTACAGAAGGTGAAATAGAAGTAATGGGAAAACGAGTGGGGGAAAAAGATCAGTTTGCTCAAAATACAGGATTCATTATTGAAACACCAGGATTTATTCCAAATTATTCTGCTTATAAAAACATCGAGTTCCTTACTTCTATAAATAAAAAGGTAGATAAAATAAAAATAAAAGATATGATTCGCCTGGTCGGCTTGGATCCTGACAGTAAAAAGCCTGTTGGAAAATTTTCGTTGGGAATGAATCAAAGATTAGGACTTGCACAAGCACTCATTGATGATCCGGCACTTTTAATTTTGGATGAACCGTTTAATGGTCTTGATAACGAGGGCGTAAGGCAGATTAGAAGCTTATTATTGCAGTTGAAAGAGAATGGGAAAACAATCATTATTGCAAGTCATGCAAAGGAAGATATTGATTTATTATGTGATAGAGTATGTTACATGGATAAGGGAAGACTCGAAGTAAGATAAAAGAGGCCAAGGTGTTTGGTGTTTTCACTAAACATCTTAGGCTTTCTTTTGTTAAAAAACGGCCATTAGTTGAAGCCGGCAGATATAGTTTAAGTTGTTTGAAAGCTATCAATTTTAACATTATACGATAAGAGGATTATGGGAGGAGTTAGTAGATTTATGCGAAAAAAGAAGAATGATGAAGTGCCAAAACAAGTTAAAAAGAAATTTGAAGATGCATTATCTCAATTGCCAGAAAGAAAAAAAAGAAATTCTTTTGTAGTGATGAAATATTTGATTGTTATAGTAGCAATAGTTGTCTTGGCAGGTGTTGGGATTATCAATAATCCTGAACTAATATACAACATTCCTTTTTTGGAAAATATGTTAGGAAGGGAAAGGGAAGAAGATTCAGATTTAGAGCTGGATATTGAGAATCCTAGAATTTCATTTTCAGCCTCAGAAATATATTGTGATGGGTATTCTGCTTTTGTGACAGCAGAGGTATATGTTGAAGAAGGCGGACTTTTAAATATTCCGGGAAACACTATTTATCTAATGGGGCAGTATTGTCTTACAGGAGAAGAAAAAGTATATGAAATGAGTAATGATAATCTGCACGGTGAAGTATTGGATGATAATACCTTCGTCGGTCAAATGAAGCTAGACTTGGAAGATGTAATAACACAGGCAGGAGTCCTAGAATTAAATTTATCAACGATTGGATTTGATGACATTACTATGCCAACAGCACCTGGAATAGCGCATCGCTTTGAAGGGGAATGGTGTTATGAGATTCCATTTGAAGTAGATGTTGAGCAATCGAAGATTATTACAATCAATCAGCAAGAAAATGGATTTGTATTAGAGAAAGTATTATGTACACCATATCAGTTTGTTACATTTTTTGAACGTCCATATGAGAATGCAGAGTTATATTTTGAAGTATTTAACCAAGATTGTGAAGCATTACCATGGGGAGAAGAGAAAAATAATCAGATGATTTTTGAGTTGGATGACACGGAACTTTCCGAAGTTCATATATATGTATTTGACAAATACGATGATTGGAATGCGATGCATCAAGGAAAAAGAGAGGATAATCCAATTGCCCAAAATGCAATTTTCAATACAGAAGTACAAATTGAGTAGAAAAGACTAAAAATGAATCCCTTTACAAAAAATTTTATAATCTGTGATGAATTAAAATAAAAGAAGAAAAATATACGAGAAAATTAAAACATTCTATTGCATTTTTATTGGCATTAATAATGGTGAATTTGTCAACCATGAATGTGTTCGCGTCAGAACCGGTACAACAAGAAGACCTTTATTTTATTATTAATGATGAAATAATTGTTACAAATAGGCAAGATTATGAGAATCCGGAGACAGGAGAATATTATCGTTGGGAAACAAATGAAAATGCTAGAGCAGATATTGTCAAAACCTTTAGTTTTTAAAGTTATATAATGCAACTTCTTCAGCGTTTACTGTAAAACGCACAAAGATAAGGGTGCAGAGAGCATTTTGCTATCAATAAAATCATTATTTACTTGTGTGAAATTATATTCAGATTCTCTGAATGTATTGCTCATGACTTTCTCCTAAAATGTGCATCTCGATTTATCATTAATATGAAAAAAATACATTCTTTACTAATTATCAAAAATCAAAACGCTTTTCATCTATAGAAGAACATTTGATGAAAACATCAGATTGTTTTGAAGAATCCTTATTAGACAGAGAGTCGGCATTTGAAATTCACAAAGTTCTACACACGTTAGAAGAACCTTATAAGGAAGTGTTTTCTCTTAGAGTGTTTAGTGAATTGTTTTTTAGGCAAATTGCCGAGTTGTTCAATAAAACGGAAAGTTGGGCTCGTGTTACATATCATCGTGCAAAATTAAAAATACAGGAGGAAATGTTATGAAATTATCTTGTGATGTTATAAATGATTTATTACCACTCTACTATGATGAGGTATGTTCAGAAGAAACAAAAAAAATTGTGGAAGACATTTGAAGGAATGTGAAACTTGTAGAAATCTTATGGGTAAGATGGGGAAAGAATATTGTATACCTCAAAAAGAATTAGATGAAACAATATTTTTTAAGGATATTCAACAACAATTGAAAAAACGCGAAACCAGATTCGCTGTGTTAGTGGTTTGTTTTATTTGTTTAGCTTGGCTTGGGTTACATATA
Organism: uncultured Faecalimonas sp.; assembly: GCA_964623905.1. Classification (GTDB taxonomy): domain Bacteria; phylum Bacillota; class Clostridia; order Lachnospirales; family Lachnospiraceae; genus Faecalimonas. The sequence goes on along the minus strand of CAZUVY010000099.1, from coordinate 6,211 downwards.
GCAAACACTTATAAATTTATCTCAGTAGGTGCCAGTTCATTTCAAATATCGGAGGTGTCCCATTTAGAAGATAAAGCAATTGGATTTTATATTAAAGTTTGTGATGGTAAAGATGTAAATTTTGTGAAGGCAGAAAATGCAGATGAAAATGGAATTGTTTATATTCACGGGAAACGCTCTTTGTTGGAAGATTCTATAGATGATTCGGATTCATATGGATACCATGAGCAATATTTCTACTATAATGCAGATAAATATAATCAATGGCTTTCAGGACTTGACCAAACAGCGAATGAAGATTTAACCTATATTACAGAAGTTCGTTTTGGAACAGAGGATGATTATATATTGCTGTGGAAAGAAGGAATGGAATTACCTAAAGCCTCTGAAATGATGGAAGATGATTATGGGAGAGGTATTCGACCTTAGATTTGTATTTGTGGTTTGAATGAATTGTATGCAAATTGTATGCAACACGCGAGAGAATCGGCTGAACCCTCCTTTCTACAAGGTTTTCGCGTGTTGCTCAGTGCTTCAAATCTGGTTGGCGCCTTTAAGAAAATGTCTCAGAAACCTTGAAAAATCAAGGATTTTGAGACATTTTTTGTTCTAATAACAATAGAAACTTACTTACCTATGAAGACGAGGATATTCATACTCTTGTCCTTGAGCTTGCAGATTCTGAAATAAAAATAGTAATTATTACTGATATTGACAACCGAAGGAAACTATGATAGTATAACATTAAGAAAACAGAAGAATATAATAATAAGCAAAGGAGAATATATTATGTCTATGATTAACAAAGAAATTAGCGATTTTGCGGTTCAAGCATATGTTGATAATAGTTTTAAAACAGTAACAAAAGCAGATGTATTAGGAAAATGGAGTGTATTCTTCTTTTATCCAGCAGATTTTACATTTGTTTGCCCAACGGAATTAGAAGATCTTGCAAATAAATACGCAGATTTCCAGGAAGCAGGATGTGAGATTTACTCAGTTTCTACAGATACACATTTTGTTCATAAAGCATGGCACGACGCATCCGATCGAATTAAAAAGATCCAATATCCAATGCTTGCAGATCCAACACATGCACTTTCAAAAGATTTTAACGTACTGATCGAAGAAGACGGATTAGCAGAAAGAGGAAGTTTTATTGTAAATCCAGAAGGAAAGATTGTTTCATACGAGGTGAATGCTGGAAACGTAGGACGTAACGCAGATGAACTGTTTCGTAAGCTACAAGCTTGCCAATTTGTATATGAGCATGGCGACGAAGTTTGCCCGGCAAAATGGCAGCCAGGAGAAGAAACGTTGAAACCAAGTTTAGATTTGGTTGGATTGCTCTAAGAGTCAGAAGGAATTATTCGAAAGAGAAGCGGTGCCGAAAAAAGTTCGGTACCGCTTATTTTAAACTAGGGAGATAGGAGGTTTTGGTATGAGTATGAATTTATTATTAGTAACATTATCAGATATGGGTTATTCCGCTGCCATAGCCATTTTAATCTCAGGCGTTTTGTTGGCAATTATGCAGCAGATTAAAAAGATATGCAACAACTTTCTTATGAATAGAGCTGCAAGATAGATAAGTTTCAAGCGTAGACGAATCAAAAGAGAATGTATATAATAAAAGTAATAAAGTATTTTAACATGATTCCGGAGCGGAAATCGGAATCATGAATAAGCAGGAGGAGATTATGAAGGAACAATTATATACTATTCCTATGATGGATGCGTTGAAGGCAAATGATGAGTGTCCATTCTGTTACATCGAAAGAAATCTGGAACAGCATGCACTGGATTTCGTTTTAGGACCAGAAGCATCTTACATGCAGGATGATGTTCGTTTTGAGACAGATAAGATTGGATTTTGTGCGGATCATATGAAGAAGATGTTCCAATACGGGAATCCACTTGGAAGCTCTTTGATTTTGGAGACGCATTTGAAAAGACGTTTTGGTGAGCTGAAGAAAGAGATGAAGGGATTTTCAAGTACAGCTAAAGTTGGATTTATGGATCGCGTTCGCAAGGATACTTCAGCTATGCGTGATACGAACAACGTCAGCAAATGGGTACATGAAAAAGAAGAATCCTGCTATGTATGTAATCATATTAAAAATAATTATGACAGATATATTGCTACCTTTTTTGTTCTGTTCAAAAAAGGAGAACCAGAATTTATGAATCTGGTAAAAAACAGCAAGGGATTCTGTTTCCATCATTTGGCAGATATTTTGGATAAAGCTCCGGTGTATCTGAATGATAAGGAACAGAAGCAATTACGTGATATTTTATTCCCACAGATGGAAGAGAATATTGATCGTATTTTAGAAGAACTGGATTGGTTCCAGAAGAAATTTGATTATCGCTATCGTGATGCAGACTGGAAGACATCGAAAGATGCAGTTCAGAGAACTATGCAGAAGATTGCAGGTGGATATCCGGCAGATGAGCCATATAGACAGAAATAAATCAGAAAATAGATATTAACCCTTGACGATACATCTCTTTAGTGTTAATATCTCTAACGGAACAAAATTAAACAGAGAAAACTTTCTCTTATTCAGAGTGGTGGAGGTAAAAGGATCTATGAAGCCACGGCAACCCCGTTTCGGAAGGTGCCAACCTGAGCGAGCAATCGAACAATAAGAGGATTGGTTTATAAGAATATAAAACAGTCCGCTTTTTGCAGACTGTTTTTTTATGCTAAATAATCAGACAGAAAGCAAACGAGAGAAAGAAAAAAGAAAGGAAAGAACCATGGAAAGATTATTATTCACTTCAGAATCAGTAACAGAAGGTCATCCAGATAAAATCTGCGACCAGATTTCAGATGCCGTATTAGATGCATTATTAGAACAAGACCCAATGAGCCGTGTTGCCTGCGAAACAGCAATTACAACAGGTTTAGTATTAGTTATGGGTGAAATCACAACAAGTGCTTATGTTGATATTCAAAAAATCGTAAGAGAAACAGTAGATGAAATCGGATACAACAGAGGAAAATATGGATTTGATGCTCATACATGTGGTGTTATCACAGCAATTGATGAACAATCTACAGATATCGCTATGGGTGTAGATAAAGCGTTAGAAGCAAAAGAAAACAGAATGTCAGATGAAGAAATCGAAGCAATCGGTGCTGGAGATCAAGGTATGATGTTTGGTTATGCATCAAATGAAACAGAAGAATTGATGCCATACCCAATTTCACTTGCTCATAAACTTACAAGAAGACTGACAGAAGTTCGTAAAAATGGTACATTAAACTACCTTCGTCCAGATGGAAAATCACAGGTTACTGTAGAATACGATGAAAATGGCAAGCCAGCAAGATTGGATGCAGTTGTATTATCTACACAACATGATCCAGATGTGACACAAGAACAAATCCATGCAGATGTGAAGAAATATGTATTTGATGCTGTATTACCAGCAGAATTGATTGATGACAATACAAAATTCTTCATCAATCCAACAGGACGTTTCGTAATCGGTGGACCACACGGTGATAGTGGACTTACAGGACGTAAGATCATCGTTGACACATACGGTGGAATGGCTCGTCATGGCGGCGGAGCATTCTCTGGTAAAGACTGTACAAAGGTAGACCGAAGCGCAGCTTATGCAGCTCGTTATGCAGCTAAGAACATCGTTGCAGCAGGTCTTGCAGATAAATGTGAAATCCAATTATCATATGCAATCGGTGTTGCTCAGCCAACATCTATCATGATTGATACATTTGGAACAGGTAAATTATCAGAAGAAAAATTAGTGGAAATCGTAAGAGAAAACTTTGATTTAAGACCAGCAGGAATTATCAAAATGTTAGATTTACGTCGTCCAATCTACAAACAAACAGCAGCATACGGACATTTCGGACGTAACGATTTAGATTTACCTTGGGAAAAATTAGATAAAGTTGAAACTTTAAAAGCATATTTATAGAAGATATGAAGTAAGAAAGAAGCGATGAATTGAGAAATCAGTTCATCGCTTTCTCTTTTAGAAAAAGTTTATAATTATTTTATTTCAGCGTTGGTGTAATACATTTTCGGGCGTGATATAATAAGATGAAGTATGAGACAAAGGTGCGTGTTATATGAAATTAAGAACAAGATTAGTCATAGCATTTATTACGGTTACGATTCTTCCACTCTTGTTATCAGTTGCAGTTATCTTTGCATTTAGTCAATTGCAATTGAGGGCGATCGAGGAAAATTATGGGATTACGGGAGCGACTTATGAGTATTTCACAAACCCCACAAAGACATTGAATAAAGTGACAGAAAGTACATATCATCATTTGACGATTACGGCAAACAGAGCGGTCGAAAAATTTGATGATATCACATATCTTGATGAAGTAAATCAAGAACTTCGTACAATGAATTCGTATTTGATTGTCAGAAAAGGCAATAGTATCGCATATTCTGGTTCAGATACGGCGGCAGAAGTCTATTCGAAACTTCCAGAATACGGGAATTATGATGCGGATTCTGAAAATAGAACTTATATTGGCGGAGATCTTCAAGTTTTGATCAAGCAGGTCGATTTTGTGGATGCGGCGAATATAAAAAGCAGTGTGTTTATTATTACGGATGTAAGTCAGGCGATTCCTGAGGTTACCAATTTTGTGGGAGACATGTTGCTGGCGGTCGTTTTGATCCTGGCATTTACAGCAGCGCTTCTTATTATATGGATTTATCGTGGGATTGCGGTTCCGCTTGGAAGAATGAAGATTGCGACGCAGAATATTAAAGATGGCAATCTGGATTTCGAGTTGGAAGTAGAAGCGGATGACGAGATCGGACAACTTTGCCGAGATTTCGAAGAAATGAGAAAGCGTTTGAAAGATACTACTTCTGAAAAGATCGAATATGATAAACGAAGCAAGGAATTGATCAGCAATATTTCACATGACCTGAAGACGCCGATCACAGCGATCAAAGGGTATGTGGAAGGAATTATGGATGGAGTAGCAGATACACCGGAAAAGATGGAACGCTATATCAAGACGATTTATAATAAGGCGAATGAGATGGATTTATTGATCAATGAACTGACGCTTTATTCGAAAATTGATTCCAATCGAATTCCGTACAATTTTAATACCATTTCCGTAAGCGACTATTTTGATGACTGTGCGGTTGATCTGGAGATGGATCTGGTTTCACGTGGAATCGAATTTAGTTATGTCAATTACGTAGAAGGTGATGTGAAGATTATCGCAGACGCAGAACAGTTAAAGCGTGTGATCAATAATATCATTTCAAATTCTGCAAAATATATGGATAAACCAAAAGGGAAGATTAATTTGCGTGTGAAAGATGTGGGAGATTTTATCCAGGTTGAAATCGAAGATAACGGTAAAGGAATTGGAGCAAAGGAATTGCCGAATATTTTTGATCGATTCTACCGTACAGATGCATCACGTAATTCTTCCACAGGTGGAAGTGGAATTGGACTTTCCATTGTGAAGAAGATCATTGAAGAACATGGTGGAAAGATTTGGGCGACCAGTAAAGAAGGAACTGGAACGATTATGTATTTTGTAATAAGAAAATATCAGGAGGTGCCGGCACATGAGTAAAATATTAATCGTAGAAGACGAAGCAGCAATTGCGGATTTAGAGAAAGATTATTTGGAACTGAGTGGATTTGAAGTAGAAGTTGCAAATGATGGAAAGACAGGGCTTAATAAAGCATTAAATGAAGATTTCGATTTGGTGATTTTAGATTTGATGCTTCCAGGTGTAGATGGATTCGAAATCTGCCGTCAGGTACGTGCAGAAAAGAACACACCGATTATCATGGTTTCTGCAAAGAAAGATGATATCGATAAAATCAGAGGACTTGGACTTGGTGCAGATGATTATATGACAAAGCCATTTAGTCCAAGCGAATTGGTTGCCAGAGTAAAAGCTCACATGGCAAGATATGAACGTCTGATCGGAAGTGTTATTGAAGAAAATAAGATCATTGAGATTCGTGGAATCAAAATTGATACAACTGCAAGACGTGTATGGGTAAACGGAGAAGAAAAAACGTTTACAACGAAAGAATTTGATTTACTGACATTCCTTGCAGGACATCCAAACCGTGTGTATACAAAGGATGAATTGTTTAGTGAAATCTGGGACATGGAATCAATCGGTGATATTGCAACTGTAACAGTGCATATTAAGAAGATTCGTGAAAAGATTGA
>CAZUVY010000098.1:0-8983 GCA_964623905.1 uncultured Faecalimonas sp. | reverse complement strand
AGCACTTGACTTTTAATCAAGTTGTCCGGGGTTCGAATCCCCGATGCTTCATTTGAAACGGAAAACAGTTATGTTTTCCGTTTTTTATTATATAAAAAATCAAAATCTTACTGCATGGAAAGGGGATGTTATTATATGAAAAACTATAAATCAACCATTTATGCGTGTTTTATAGGATATATTGTACAGGCAATCGTAAATAATTTTGCTCCATTATTGTTTTTGACATTTCAGTCACAATATGGTATTTCACTGTCCAAAATTACGATGCTAATTACATTTAATTTTATATTGCAGCTTATAATTGATTTAGCTTCTATTTCATTTGTAGATAAAATAGGATACCGTGCTTCAGCAATTATTGCGCATATATGTGCTGCGGCTGGATTGATTTTATTAACGATACTGCCGGAAATCACATCTGATCCATTCTATGGTATGTTTATTTCTGTGGTTATTTATGCAATTGGAGGTGGATTATTAGAAGTGATCATAAGTCCAATTGTGGAAGCGTGTCCGTCTGACAATAAGGAAAAGGCAATGAGTTTGCTACACTCATTTTATTGCTGGGGGTATGTAGGAGTTGTGTTGTTATCCACAGTGTTTTTTATGACAGTGGGGATAAGTCACTGGAAGGTACTAGCACTATTGTGGACAACTGTTCCGATACTAAATATTTTCATGTTTGTAAAAGTGCCAATTGTGCCGCTTGTTTCACAGGATGAAAAAGGACTTTCTATCAAAGAATTATTTGGAATGAAGATATTTGGTGTTTTTATGTTGATCATGGTCTGTGCAGGCGCATGTGAACACGTGATTGCACAATGGGCTTCGGCATTTATGGAAAAGGGACTTGGAATATCAAAGACAATGGGAGATCTGATTGGACCGATGTTATTCGCAATATCCATGGGAACAGCCAGAGCGATTTATGGTAAGTATGGTGAGAAAATAAAATTAGAGACGTTTATGCTTGGAAGTGCAGTCTTATGTGTGATTTCCTATCTGATAGTTTCTTTGCTTCCATTTGCTTTAGCTGGGGTCATTGGATGCGGTATTGCTGGATTTTCCGTTGGAATTATGTGGCCGGGAACATTTAGCATGGCATCCGCTAAAATAAAAAATGGGGGCACTGCAATGTTTGCATTTATGGCACTTGCTGGCGATCTTGGATGTTCTGTAGGTCCTACGTTGGTCGGAATCGTGTCTGATCACTATTCAGAAAATTTACGAGTTGGAATCTTTGCTGCGCTTATTTTTCCAATTGTATTAATTTATGGAATTTCTAACATTAAAAAATATAAAGATATTGACTGTAAAGCTTCTTAATACTTTAGAATAATGGTAAAAAATTGACATTTAAACTCGAAAAGTGTATGGTTTAGAAAAATCCGCTTTTCGAGTTTTTTATTTTTGGTATGATGTAATTAACAAAGGAGGAACAGGGAATGACAATTAGTTTAATCTTTTGTTTTTCAGTGGTAGTAGTTCTGGCAATATGTATTTGTTGTCTTTTGATCATTTATCAGAAGCTAAAACGACATTATGATGAATTACAGGAAAGTCACAAAAATCTGGAAAAACTAAATAGTGAACTTCGAAGTCAGAGACATGATTATTTGAATCACCTGCAGGTAGTGTATGGACTTATGCAGCTAGAAGAGTATGAAGAACTTCAAAGGTATCTACAACCGATTTATAAAGGAATGCAGAAAACAGGAAAGGCATTAAAGACTTCAAAGCCGGCGATCAATGCTTTATTAAAAGCGAAAATGGATGAAGCTGAGAATAGAGATATTGATTTTTATATTGAAGTGAAATCGGATTTAAGAGATCTTCAAATGCAGGATTGGGAACTTTGTAAGGTGATTTCGAATATTATAGACAATGCAATGAGTGCACTCGATGGAAAAGAAGGTGAGAAAAAAATTGCATTGGAGATCAGCGAAGACAGAGAAAATTATTGTTTTTCTATCTTGAATAATGGTCCGAAGATACCAGAAGAGATGCAGGGAATGATCTTTAAGCAGGGATTTACTTCGAAAAAAGAAGAAGGACATGGAATGGGACTTTACATAGTAATGAGTATTATTAAATCGTATAAAGGAACTATGAAACTGATATCAGATGAAAATGAAACAGTATTTGCATTTACTTTAAAAAAAAACGGGAGGAATAGCGAAATGCGTGAAATGATAGCGGATTCTTTAAAAAGATATTTACATATAGTGTTGTCTACTAGATATTTTTCACATTGGTAGAAAAAGAAGATTCTATATTTATAAAGAAAGAGGTGACATGAATGGATAACTTGGTAATGATTGGGATTGTGTTGTTGATTGTTGGATTTATTTTGATCGGTATCGAAATGGTAGTTCCGGGATTCGGTGTACCGGGAATTAGTGGAATTGTCTGTCTGGTAGGCGGGATTCTATTAACAGCAAAAACAATTGAAGAAGGACTTACGATCACCGTAATCGTAGTTGTTATTCTGGCAGTAATGCTTACGATTGCGCTTACTGTTTTGAAGCGGGTAAAACCACCAATTATTTTGGAAGATGAAATGAAAGCGGACAGAGGTTACTTGAATTCGAATGATTTAGAGTATCTGGTTGGAAAAGAAGGTGTTGCTGTAACAGATTTGAAACCTGCCGGAAAATGTGATATAGAAGGCATTGAATTTGATGTGAGAGCCGAAAGCAGATACATAGAAAAAGGAAGTAAAGTACGCATTAGTCGTATTCATGAAAATACGATTATGATAAAAGCGATTTAAAGAAAGTGAGGGTCAGTTATGATAGGTAAGATTATTATTTTAGGAATTGTGTTGTTATTGGTTATTGTATTTTTTATCTTTGTTCCAATCGGACTTTGGATTTCAGCGATTGCATCAGGTGTAAAGATTGGTATTTTTGATCTGATCGGTATGAGACTTCGTCGTGTAACTCCTTCGAAAATTGTTCTCCCTATGATCAAGGCAACAAAAGCCGGACTGTCAGCAAAAGTAAATCAGTTAGAAGCTCATTATCTTGCAGGCGGAAATGTAGACAGTGTTGTAAATGCATTGATCGCTGCAGAAAGAGCACAGATTTCTTTGACATTTGAACAGGCATCTGCAATTGATCTTGCAGGTAGAGATGTGTTTGAAGCAGTAAAAATGAGTGTAACTCCAAAAGTTATTGAGACAGCTGTTATTTCAGCGGTAGCAAAAGACGGTATCGAGCTTCTTGTTCGTGCACGAGTTACAGTAAGAACAAATATCGAAAGATTGATCGGTGGTGCTGGTGAATCTACAGTACTTGCCAGAATCGGTGAAGGTATCGTTACAACTGTAGGTTCTTCTCAGTTACATAGTGAAGTTTTGGAAAATCCAGATGAAATCTCAAAAGTAGTGCTTTCAAAAGGATTAGACTCTGGTACAGCTTATGAAATTATTTCAATTGATATCGCAGATATTGATATCGGAAGAAATATTGGTGCAAATTTGCAGAGCCTTCAGGCAGAAGCAGACAACAAGATTGCGCAGGCAAGAGCAGAAGAACGTCGTGCAATGGCGGTTGCTTTGGAACAGGAAATGAGAGCAGAAGTAGTAAAAGCAGAAGCAGAAATTCCAAAAGCAATGGCAGAAGCACTTCGCAATGGAAGTATTGGTGTAATGGATTATTACAAACTTCAGAATGTAGTTGCTGATACAGAAATGAAGAAAGACATCGGAAACGGTGTAAATGCATATGCAAACAGCAAGAAGTAGGCGAGAAAAATGATAAAAGTATGTATTATTGAGGATGAACCTGAGATCCGAAGATTACTTTGCATGATCGTGGAGAGACAGGATGGATTCCAGGTGATCTCTGAGAGTGGAGATTTTGCTTCGGCAGTATCAGAATTTGCAAAGTACAGACCAGATGTGGCATTTGTGGATATTGACTTGAATGGTGAAAGTGGCCTGGAGTGTGCAAAGATATTGACGGAATTGAATCCAAAATTGAAAGTGATATTTGCGACAGCACATAGCGAGTATATGGCAAATGCCTTTGAAATATACGCCTTTGATTATTTAGTGAAGCCTTTCGATGTGGAGAGAGTGAGAAAGACTCTCTCCCGCATCAAGGGTGAAAGTATGAAAGAGGTTGTAATAGAAGATACTGTTGCGGAACCAGAAAAATATAGCGATAAATTGATGATCAAGGGAAAAGATCAGGTTGCTTTTGTGGATAAAAAAGAAATCATATTTATCGAACGAAGTGAGAATGCAACAAATATTGTGACAAAGGAAGAGAATTATAAGACTTCGGTGTCCTTGAGCGGCATTGAAGAAAAATTAAATCCGACAGAGTTTATGAGATGTCACAAATCGTATATTATTAATATTTCGAAGATTTCTAAGATAGAGCCATACGGAAGATGGACCTATATTGTGAAATTTAAAGGAATCGGGGAATCTGCACTGATGACAGCGCAGAATTATGAAGAGATTAAAAAAATATTTGGATAATTATTATATTTAAATAAAGCTAAAAAGCAGCTTGAACCTGAACGTTCAAGCTGCTTTTTTTGAGGGGTATCGGAGAATTATCTTAGTTTTGAATTTTCTTGTTCAACTCTTAAAGTTGAGAGTAGGATTGTGATGATAAGATTTAAAATCATAGGAAGCCACAGATACATGAAATAAATCATATTGATACAGGAGTCAGGCTGAACTGCCGCATCACGTACAAATCCACCAAACTGGAGAAGCCATCCTCCGATTGCTGTTCCTATTCCGCCTCCGATTTTTACACCGAGAGACGTGCAGGAAAACATAGTACCATCGATGCGTTTTTTTTGAGTCAGGTATGTATATTCAGAACATTCAGCAATTAATGCATTGAGGTCACCTTGAAGTGGGCTCATTCCTAAGGAAGCAATTCCGGTAAATAAAAGCATAAGCGGAAGATTTCCCATATAGCCAGCTACAATTACAAGACCGCGGGCAATTGTTGCAACAGCATAGCCTGCAAGGTTGATTTTATACATACCGCGCATTTTCTTGATAATAAGTGGTGTAAATACAAGACCGATAATAAGCGGAATGTTTGTTGCAACTGAGAATACACCGAGTAATGATGCGTCACCTAAGATATATGTCATGAAGTAAATTCCCATGTTTAACATTGCTGTAAAAATTTGACTGAAAATATATACACCACAAATAATGATATAATATTTGTTTGCGAGAAGAAGTTTGAATGACTGCGCTAATGTGTATTTTTCTTTTGGTTTGTTTTGAGCAGTTTCATTTTCTAGTTCTTCTTCTGGTAATTCTTTTACAGTTAATACAGAAATTGTGTTTACAATAAGGCCAATGATTGCATAGATGATAGCCATTGTTCTCCAGCCTTCTGCTCCGCCGCCACACATTTCAACAACATCGACTGTGATATATTGAATCAACATACTTGTTGCAAATGCAAACATAAAACGGATAGAGCCAAGTTGTACACGTTCGCTCTTATTTTTTGTAACTAAAGATGTAAGAGAAGAGTAGGCAATATTGTTTGCAGTATAAAATACGGCATTTAAGGCAGTATATGCAATGAAAAACCAAGCATATTTTGCAAATTCTCCTAGACTAACAGGAATTGCAAAGATGGCAATGATCATCGCAGAACAGCCAACGTACCCCCAAAGCATCCAAGGTCTTGCTTTTCCCATTTTGCTTTTAGTTTTGTCGATCATGGAACCAAAGAAAATGTCTGTGATTCCATCAAAAATTTTAGAAACTGCCATGATTGTTCCGACAATCCCAGGTTCTAGGCCAACTGTATTTGTAAGGTAAATCATTACAAAAGAAGAAAGCAGTGCGTATACGACATTTCCGGCAATGTCACCAGAACCGTAACCGATTTTGTTGTACCATTTTAAATATTTCTTTTCCATTTCTAAATCCCCCTGTTAAATTTCAAATCTAATCCAAAATGAAAGATTTCTTTATTAAGTGCGTATTTGTCAAGAAGTACCGGTCCGCAGCTATTAGATCCAATTCCATTTTGAGCGTAGTCAAGGCAAAGGATAGTAGAATCAGAAGAAATCAGTTCAAAGTTGTGTTTTTTTATGGTTAATTCTTCTTGGGTATAAGGTGAAACATTAAATGAAAACGGATTTACGCTGACAGCAGTTAATGTTTCGGTTGTAGTGCCAATAGTTATAAAATCACAATCCACATGGCTTCCATTTTCTTGTGGATAAATATAATCTTCGTGCATATTTTGTGCATTTGAGGTGTATACTCCATGACTTCCGGCGTGACATTTGTCGATATAACTTTCATAAGGTCCAATTCCATAGTAAGTCACATGGTTCCAGTCTTTTGGAAGGAAAAGACGAAGGCCAAAACGAGGAAGTGCAGGAAATTCCATATCCTTTTTCACAGACATATCCACAGAAATATCACCAGAAGCACTAATTTTCCACATAATCTGAATATCCAGTATTCGTTGAATTGTATTGGCAGCAACGGACAATGAGCTTGTAAGAAGGAAGTTTTTGTTTTGAATCACATAATCGGTGTGATATGATCTTGTAATTGATCGGTTGTAATGGGCGTTAAACCACTCGAGCTTGATTTTTCGGTCATTGTCCGTTGGTGCTCTCCAAATATTTATTTCCATAGGTCGTGTCAGAATCTGTTTTCCATTTCGACATAAGGAATCGAATAAGCCAGTTAATTTATTGTATTTATATGAAAAGGAATCTGTCTGAATAATGAGATAACGGTCTGTTTCCGTAATTTCAAAGTTTGCCGGAGTTTCAGAATCCTCTGAAAGTAAGTGGAGGACTTTCTGATTACGGTTATCATAATTCTTCAGTTTAATTTCATCAAATCCAAGAACAGAATCATCTTTTGCATGGTATTGTAATTTCAGAAAACATTTTCCAAGCATCGGGATTTCGTAAGGAATATGAACGATTCCAGTCTGGTGTGGCGGGATCGAATCTTTCAGTTCATATTTTCCTGAATCTACAATATTACCATCACAGTTGATTTCATATGTAAGGTAGATATAATCTTTTAAATCAATAAAATCCATATAGTTTTGCAAGGTAAATGTGCAGGAATCAAGATCAAATCCTGTAATTCTTGCAGGGCGATAAATGTTTTTGTATTCCAGAAGGCCGGTATGTGGTGTGCGGTCTGGATAAACAAGCCCATCCATACAAAAATTTCCGTCATGGATTTCTTCGCCATGATCGCCGCCATAGTAATAAATTGCTTTCCCGTTTTCTGATGTCCCTTTGTAGATTGCGTGATCGCACCATTCCCAGACAAAGCCGCCGCACATGATTTCATTGCTATAAATGTATTGAAAATAGTCTTCCAGATCACCAGGTCCATTTCCCATTGCGTGACAGTATTCGACGAGAAGAAACGGTTTATCTGGATTGTTGTTTAAATAGTCATCAATCTCTTCAAATGCGGGATACATTCTGCTGTAAATATCAATATTGGAATAATCATATTTTCGTTTAGGATTACGATAATAGGCACTCTCGTAGTGTGTCAGTCGGGTTGGATCAAATTGTTTTGTCCATTTTAATGCTTCTTCAAAAGTACATCCATATCCACATTCATTTCCCATAGACCAGATAACAATGCAAGGGCGATTTTTATCTCTGTGAACGCATAATTTTGTACGATCCATAGTAGCTGGAATAAAGTCTGGATGATCGGCAATTCGTTCATTCCAGAGTTTACTGACGTGTTCCCAACTGGAATCTTTCAAATATTGAGCCTGTGTGCCATGACTTTCATTGTCAGCCTCATCAATTACGAAAAAACCGTATTCATCACATAATTGATAAAAATAAGGTGCATTTGGATAGTGACTGCTCCGGATTGCATTGAAATTGTGTTGTTTCATCATTTGAAGATCTTTTTGTATTTGATCAAAATGAATCACAAATCCAGTGACAGGGTCTGAATCGTGACGGTTGACACCTTTGAATTTAATAGGATGATGATTTACATAAATAACGCTGTCTTTTACAGAAATTTCACGGATGCCGACGCGGTCACAGATAGTTTCTTCTGAAGTCTGAATCAGGAGAGTGTATAAATATGGCTGTTCTGGATTCCATAAAATTGGATTTTTCAATTTTAAAGTAGCTGTATGAGTGTAATTTTCCTTACAGTCTTTTTCTTCGAAAGAAGTCATGGTAATCAGACGATTTTCTGAGTCAAGCAGGATGGCATTTGTTGGGACTTCATCGGAAAAATAAGATGCTTTTATTTCAATGACCGCAGAATCTTCCTGGATCGAAGTCGTTGTAAAATAATCAAAAATGGCGTTTTCAGGTCGTTTTACAAGATATACATCACGGAAGATACCACTCATGCGGAATTTGTCCTGATCTTCCAGGTAAGTTCCGTCACACCATTTCAGAACAAGTACAGCGAGTCTGTTACAGCCATTTACCAATTGGTTTGTTACATCAAATTCGCTGGTTGCATGCGATACCTGACTATACCCAACATATTGTCCGTTCAGCCACACATAGAAGCAGGAATCTACACCTTCAAAGTTTAAAAAGGCTTTTGGTGCATTAGAATCTGTAAGATAATTAAAATCAAAAATATAGGCTCCGCATGGATTTTCGTGTGGTACATATGGTGGGTCTAGTGGAATCGGATATCTTATATTAGTGTATTGATGTTCATCGTAGCCTAGCATCTGCCAGACACTTGGAACAGGAATAGAATCATAGGTTTCAGAGTTAAAATTGGTTTCAAAAAAAGAATACTGTAAATCATAGATGCTGGGATAGTATCGGAATCGCCAGGTTCCATTTAGCATTTGGATACGGTCAGAGGTTTCACGGTTTGATATGAAATGACCATGGTATCCAGAAGCAGGAATATAATATGCTCTTGGCGGCAATGTGTTTTCATGCATTATTTTTAAGTTTTCATAATACTTTGGTATAATCATGTATTCTTCCTTCT
>CAZUVY010000097.1:0-9343 GCA_964623905.1 uncultured Faecalimonas sp. | reverse complement strand
GCCTGAATTGGAGCAGAAACATCAGGTATTACTGCTATTTGACAGCTGGTATGCAAAAAAATCTCTTGTTTGTCTTGCTGATGAATATGAAAATTTAGACATCATCTGCAATGCCAGGTATGATTCTGCCATTTATGATCTTCCACCGGCTTCAACAGGAAAAAGAGGCAGACCTGCAAAACGTGGAAAACGACTTTCACTCACAGAAGACTTTTCTCTTTCAGCAGAAAAAATCGGAGATTATTATGTTGGCGTTCGTAAAGTACTTACAAATATATTTGGGGACAGGTGTGTCCACGCATATGTGACAGCGGGCAATAAAACAACAGAAACAAGAAGACTTTTTTTCAGTACAATCGCACCGGAAGCTATTCGTATGGCATGTGCATGGCAGGAAAAAGCACCACTTAACCAAACTGGTAGAGAGTGGATGCAATACTTGCCTTTGTTTGCGTACTCTTTCAGATGGAAAATCGAAATAAGCTACTATGAGCAGAAGAACTTCTGGTCTCTATGTCGCTATATGGTACGCAGTAAGAAAGGTATTGAAACATTGGTCAATCTGATTAATATTTCGTATTGTGCAATGAAAATCCTGCCTTACAAAGATGAAACATTTTCACAATACAAGGACAACAGTGTACAGGAGTTTCGTTTAGCATTAAGCCAGCAGATCAATCAGCAGGTAATTTTTGCAACTTTCGTAAAAAATGTCGAAACTACAATAAAATCAAATACTCTTGTGAAGGCTCTGAAATCAGTGCTTTTGTCATTTGGTTATCATGGATAAAGTTGTAAAGTGGTGTACTATAAATATAAAACCAGGAACTGTCGTCATTGATATTTTTCGACAATTCCTGGTTTTCATTCATTAAGTCAATTTATTTAAGAAAGCCACACGATATAATCTACAATAGATGCGATCAACAATACTGCGACTGCCATGATCAAAAATACAAATGTCGGTCCTAAAAGTTCAAATGTTGCTTTCCACTTCTGTGAAGAGCGAATTTTATTGTTACTCTTTTGCCCCAACATGACACCTGCCACTACAAATAAAAGTATGGAACCTACGATCAATAGTCCGCTGCGTACTGCATTCAATACTGTATTCAGATCAAATCCACTCACGAGACCTGAAATCAATGCGATCACAAGTCCCAAACCAACAGCAATTATCACACCGCCTAACACACAGATTGCTCCATCATGCAAAAAAGCAATCAAATTTTCTTTTATTGTCTTCTTTTTCATTCATGTAACCTTTCTTTTTTTGTTTGTCTTAACCTTCCACTTCAAAACATGCAACAAAGTGATCGTTGCCAACATCCTTTAATTGTGGTGTCTCCTTACGGCATCTTTCTGTTGCATAACGACAGCGTCCTGCAAACTTACATCCTGCAGGAGGATTGATTGGACTTGGTACTTCGCCTTCCAGACGGATACGTGTACTTTCACGAGCCGCTTCTGCAATTGGATCTGGAATTGGAATTGCAGAAAGTAAAGCTTGTGTATATGGATGAAGCGGATTGCTGTAAAGCTCTCCTGATTTTGTAATTTCAACAATATTTCCTAAGTACATTACTGCCACTCTATCAGAAATATGTTTTACCATTGATAAATCGTGCGCGATAAATAAATAAGTTAATCCCATCTTTTGTTGTAATTCAATTAACATATTTACTACCTGTGCTTGAATTGATACATCCAAAGCCGAAATTGGTTCATCCAGTACCATGAATTGTGGTTGTAATGCTAAGGCTCTGGCAATACCAATTCTTTGTCTTTGACCGCCTGAGAACTCATGAATAAAACGATTTGCATGATCTTCGTTAAGACCTACCATTTCAAGAAGTTCATAAATTCTGTTTGCACGGTCTGACTGGTTTTTAACCATCTTGTGAATATCTAACCCTTCTGCCACAATATCACTTACTGTCATACGTGGGTCCAATGAAGCATATGGATCTTGGAAAATCATCTGCGCTTCTCTCTTGAATCCAAATAATTCTTGTCCTTTTAAGGCATGTACATCTTTTCCATTGTAAAGCACTTGTCCTGATGTTTTGTTATACATCCCAAGACATGTACGTCCACATGTAGATTTTCCACAACCTGATTCACCTACAAGTCCGAGTGTTTCACCTTTTTTAATTTGGAAAGATACATCATCTACTGCTTTCAGCACACGACCATGGCCCAAATTAAAATGTTTTTTTAAATGACTTACGTCTAAGAGTATATTATCGTTCATATTTACCTCTTTCTACACATCTTTGGTAAATGGTGCGTCTTCTCTTGGATTGTCTAAATAGTATAACCAACAAGCTGTATCGTGTCCTTCTTCAAAAGAAACTTTTGGCGGCATTTCGTTACAGCAAATTTCCATACAATATTTACATCTAGTACAGAATGGACATCCTTTTGGAGGATTTAATAAATCCGGTGGAGTTCCTTCGATTGATGCTAATACTTGTTTATTTTCAAGAGTTAATCTTGGTACTGCTTCCATTAACGCGTTTGTATATGGATGTCTTGGTTTAAGGAATACGTCCTTACTAAGACCTGTTTCTACGATTTTGCCAGCATACATAACAACAATCTTGTGTGCAATGTTTGCTGCAACACCAAGGTCATGTGTAATTAAGATTACTGCTGTTCCTTTTTCTTTTTGGAGTTTTTTGATCAAGTCCATAATCTGCGCCTGAATTGTTACGTCTAAGGCTGTTGTAGGTTCATCAGCAATCAATAATTGAGGGTCGCATGCGAACGCAATCGCAATCATAACTCTCTGTCTCATACCACCTGAGAATTCATGTGGATATTGTTTTGCACGTTGCTCTGGTTGTGGAATACCAACTTTATCGAGTAATTCTACAGCCTTTGCCCATGCTTCTTTCTTGCTCATCTTTTGATGATGAAGAATATTTTCTACGATTTGTTTTCCCACTGTCATTGTAGGATTTAATGCAGCTAAAGCATCCTGGAAAATAATAGCCGCATCTCCGCCACGATATTGACGAAGTCTGTCTTTTTCAAATTTTAATACGTCTTCCCCATTGAAAAGGATTTGGCTGCCTTCTTTGATTTCTGCTGGAGGTGTTTTTGTTAAATGCATGATTGTTCTGGCTGTTACAGATTTTCCACAACCAGATTCTCCTACAATCGCGATCGTTTCACCTTTATCCATATCAAAAGTAACACCTCTAACTGATTGAACTTCTCCAACCATTGTATGGTAAGACACTCTTAGATCTTTTACTTCAAGTAATTTTTCTGCCATAATGTCCTCCTTAACGATGTGTTCTAGGGTCTAATGCATCACGAAGAGCATCGCCTAAAAGATTGAATGCCAAAACGATTAAACATAAAATAAGTGCTGGATAGAATAATTGCCATGGGTAGAATGAAAGTTTTGCTTTTCCTTCTGAAATTAATACACCAAGACTGATTACGTCTGAAAGTCCCATACCTAAGAAGCTCAAACTAGCCTCTGTAAAAATATATGTAGGAATACTTGCACATAAATCTAAGATTAAAATACCGATCGTATTAGGAAGCATGTGTTTCACAATAACTCTTGCTGATGAGGCACCCATCATCTGTGCTGCCTGTACATATTCTGTTTCACGAAGCTGCATTAACTGACCACGCACAGATCTTGCTGTACCACACCAAGATGTAATACACATCGCAAATAATAAACCGCCGACATTCTTACCTACTACCATCATAATTAATAATGTAATAAGAAGTGATGGGAACGAAGTAATAACTTCGATAATTCTCATCAAAATATTGTCAACTGTTCCTCCAAAATATGCCATCGCTCCACCATATGCACATCCAACGATCATCTGGATAGTAGAACATACTAACGCGATCAATACAGAAAGCTGAGCTCCGACCCAAACTCTCGAGAAAAGATCTCGACCCATTGTATCTGTTCCAAACCAGTTTACTGAGTTTGGTTTCAGGTTTTTTGTCGCTGTATTAATAGTGATATAATCCTCACCACTAATAGGTGCTCCAAATAATGTAAAGAACAATAATACACCCAATAAAATCATCGCAATAATCGCGATTGGATTTCTTCGTAATTTGTACCATGCTCCCTGCCAAAAAGTGATTGTCGGACGACTGATCTTTTCGGCTTCAAAACGTTTAATTTCTACGGGCGTACATTCTTGAGAAGTAAGTTTTCTATTTTCTGATAATATCATAATTCTTTCCTCCTTTAATGTTTTCCGCCCTGAATTCTGATTCGTGGATCCACGATTGTATACAGAATATCAGTAATGAATACTACTACAATGTAAATTGCTGCTAAAATAACTGTTTCACCCATTACAATTGTTACGTCCTGAGCTGCAACTGCGTTTACATAATATAATCCAAGCCCTGGAATTGAGAATACACTCTCAATATAGAAAGAACCTGTAATACACATAGCTACTGTCATTGGAAGTCTTGTAATAATAGGAATGAACGAGTTACGGATCACGTGATGGAATACTACTTCTTTTCCATTCAAACCTTTTGATTCCGCTGTCAAGATATAATCTTGATTTAAAACGTCAAGCATAGACGCTTTTAATAATCTAGAATAACTTGCGATGTAACCAAAACATCCTGCCAATGTTGGAAGAATTGTATATTCCCAACCTCCAAACCAGATGTTTGTCTTTGGCCATCCAATAACCGGGAACCATCCAAGTTTACCTGCAAAGATCTGCTGCAGCAAAAGTGCAAAGACCAGCGTCGGGACGGATATCATCAGAATCGAAAAACCGACTACTATATGATCCACGATCGTTCCCTTTTTCACTGCTGCAAGTACCCCTAAAAGAAGTCCCAGCGATACCCCTAAAATCATTTGTTGAAGACCTAATCTTGCTGATACCGGTCCTTTTTCAACAATAATATCTTGTACTGTTTCACCTTGGTAAATGATAGATTCACCAAAATCGCCTTGGAGAATACCTTTCATTGTAGTAACGTATCTTTCCATAACGGGTTTATCTAGACCATATTTTGCATAGAGGCGTTCTGCAATATGATCTGGTAATCTTTCAACTCTGGCTGATAATGCATCCCCTGGTGTTGCTGCTAATAAGAAAAATGTTGCAGTAGCAATGATAAACAGAGTAAGCACCATTACAGTCAGTCTTTTTAATGTGTACTTAATAAAATTCATGAGATTCCTCCTGGTTCATGAATAATTCTTGAAAAACACAGCCCTGTCTTGCGGCAGGGCTGCGTAATTGTCATCATCTAAAATTAATATTAGTGTTCAACAATATATGCTCTTGTGAATTCATATTCAGCACCAAACATTGGTAAACTTAAACCTTTTACATATGGTTGTGAGTAAACGTATGATGCTTCATAGTACAATGGAATTACACCACCATCTTCTAAGAGAATCTTTTCAGCTTGAGCGTATAATTCTAAACGTTCTTCATCATCTGTAGATACTTTAGCTTGTTCAATTAATGCATCGAATTCTGGATTAGAGTAACCACCCATGAACTTAGCATAACCATTTCCTGTTCTGAAAAGGTCAAGGAAGTTTACAGGGTCACTGTAGTCTCCGTACCATCCCATTGTATACCAGTCATATTCATATGAGTCTCTGGCTGTTTTCCATGTTGATACGTCTGGGTGAACTGTGATGTTAACTTGAACACCAAGTTTGCTTTCTAATTGTTGTTTGTACCATTCGTTGATGTTTGTTTGTTGTGTTGTTGGAGCGTAGATGATTGTTGTTAATACGATATCAGAGATTTCTCCTGTGTATCCTAATTCATCTAAACCTTCTTGGAAAAGACCTTGTAAGTATTCTGTATCATTTGTCTTATCAGCATATGCTTCAAGAGCACCTTTTGTATAGCTACGGAATTCTGTGTTACCTACAGAAATACCATTTGGTACTAAGCCGTATGCAGGTGTTGCAAGACCTTGGCAGAATAATTCATTGTATTCTTCTCTGTCAAATGCAAGTGAAATTGCAAGACGAACTTTAGCGTTGTTCATAAGTCCTGAAGGACCACCGTTACCAGCTTCATGCATATCAACTGAAATGTATGTTACTGATGGGTTTGCTGAAACAGAAAGATCTAAGTCGCCATTGTTAACTTTATCTTCCCATAATGTTACATATTCCATATCTGTTGGAGTCCAAACATCCATTTGTTGTGATTCCATTAATTGAGCCATAGTAGAGTCTTCTGCTACAACTTGTAAATTAACTTGGTCAAGAATGATGTTTTCTGCATCCCAGTAGTATTCGTTCTTTGTTAATGTCATGCTGTTTTCAAGAACACGATCACTAATTACGAATGGACCTGAGAATACATGTAATGTGTAATCATTTGTCCAATCTCCACCAGCTGCTTCAGCTGCTTCGATAAGATCTAATCTGATTGGGTAGAATACTACCATGTTAACTTTTTTAATGAATGATGAGTCTGGTTCAGCTAATGTACAAGAGAATGTATAATCATCAATATATTCAATTGCAACATCTTCGATAGAACCTTCTCCATAATAGTATGCTTCTGCACCTGCAATACCTAATGCTAATTCAGCATATGGGAAAGCGTTGTCAGCATTGATTAAACGTAACCATGAATCGATATAGTGTTGTGAAGTGATAGCTACACCATCTGACCACTTAGCATCTTCTCTTAAGTGGAATGTGTATGTCAAACCATCATCACTAATATCATATGATGTACATCCTGCATACTCGACAACATCTTGTCCGTTTTCATCTGTAAATGTACGGAATAAACCTTCATGTACTTGTGTAAGTACCTGGAATTCATTTGCGTTACGCGCATCATTTACATCAATTAAACTTAAATCTGTGTATTTTAAGTTTAATACTTGCTCTTCAGCAAGAACTTCTTCTCCGTTATTATTTGCATTCTTTTTATCAGTATCTGAACCGCCACATCCAACAAGTGTTGCACCAGCCATTACTGTACAAAGTAATAACGCGAGAAATTTACGACATTTTCTCATAATTGTCTCCTCCTTTGTTAATACATTTCTACAAATTTTACCATACTTTCAAGTTCTAGTAAAGTTCTTTTCCGGCTATGCTCTATTCTTTTTTCCTATATTTCATATAGGAATTATTTCTGTACGATATTGATAATTCTTCCTGGTACGTAAATTTCTTTTACGATTGTTCCAGTCAATTTATCTGCCACTGCTGCCTTTCCTGCTGCAATAGCATCGTCTTTTGTAACATCTGCTGGTACAGTTACAACTGCTCTTGTCTTTCCGTTGATCTGAACTGCAACTTCGATTTCATCATCTTTCATAGCTGCTTCATCGTATGTTGGCCATCCAGCGTTAAATACTGTTCCTTCGTGTCCTAATTGCTGCCATAATTCTTCTGCGATATGTGGTGCAAATGGTGCAAGAAGTACTGCTAATGTGCTTAATGTTTCTTTATCGATTCCGCCTGCTTTCTTAGCGATATCGATTAATTTGTTGTTGTATTCCATGAATCCTGAAATAACTGTATTTAAGCTGAAGCTTTCCAAACGAGTTGTGATATCATAAACCATCTTGTTGCGGATCTTGATCATTTCTTTTGTAGCTGTGATATCTTTATCTTTGCTGTCCATTACGAGATTCCATACACGGTTTAAGAAACGATATACACCGTCGATACCACGGTCATCCCATTCTGCATCTAATTCAGGTGGTCCAACAAATAATTCATACATTCTGAGTGAGTCACATCCGTAATCTCTTACCAAATCATCTGGAGAAACTACATTGCCTTTTGATTTACTCATCTTGATACCGTTTTTACCTGTGATCATACCCTGGTTAAACAATTTTGTGAATGGTTCATCAAAATCTACTGCTCCGATATCATATAAGAATTTTGTATAGAAACGAGAGTACAATAAGTGAAGTACTGCATGTTCTACACCACCGATATACATATCTACTGGAAGCATTTCGTGCGCTTTTTCTTTTGAAACCAATTCTTCTGAATTGTGATTGTCTACGTAACGTAAGAAATACCATGAAGAACCTGCCCATTGTGGCATTGTGTTAGTTTCACGTTTTGCTGGTTTTCCACAAACTGGACATGTTGTATTTACCCAGCTTTCGATACCAGCTAATGGAGATTCTCCTGTTCCTGTTGGTTCGTATGAGTCAACTTCTGGTAATGTCAATGGAAGCTGATCTTCTGGAACTGGTACTGCACCACAATCTGGACAGTGAACGATTGGAATAGGTTCGCCCCAGTAACGTTGACGAGAGAATACCCAGTCACGTAATTTGTAATTTACAGTTGCTTTACCAAATCCCATCTTTTCGATGATATGTGGAGCTTCTTTCTTAAGAACTGCTGATTCCATTCCGTTCCATTCGCCAGAATTGATCATAGTTCCTGCTGCTTCTGTATATGCTTCTGTCATATTTTCGATTTCAACGCCATCTTTTGCGATAACCTGAATGATTGGAATATTGAATTTTGTAGCAAATTCAAAGTCACGGTCATCATGAGCAGGTACACACATGATCGCACCTGTACCATAGTCAGCCAATACATAGTCTGATAACCAGATTGGAGTCTTAGCACCGTTTAATGGGTTGATTGCATAAGAGCCTGTGAATACACCTGTTTTTTCTTTATCCTGAAGTCTGTCTACGTTTGATTTCATAGAAGAATCGTAGATGTATTTTTCTACTGCTTCTCTTGTCTCATCTGTTGCAAGGCTTGCTGCTAATTTGTGTTCTGGAGCAAGTACCATAAATGTAGCCCCATGTAATGTATCTGGTCTTGTTGTATAAACAGTGATTTTTTCATCTCTGCCATCAACCTGGAAATCAACTTCTGCACCGTATGATTTTCCGATCCATTCAGCCTGCATTTTTTTAACTTTTTCTGGCCAGTCTAATTTATCAAGGTCATTTAATAAACGATCAGCATATTTTGTAATGCGGAGCATCCATTGACGAAGGTTTTTCTTTGTTACATCTGTACCGCAGCGTTCACATTTACCGCCTACTACTTCTTCGTTTGCAAGACCTGTCTTACATGATGGACACCAGTTGATTGGGAATTCTTTTTCGTAAGCCAATCCTTCTTTGAACATTTTTACAAAAATCCATTGTGTCCATTTGTAGAATTCTGGATCTGTTGTGTTTACTTCCATATCCCAGTCATAAAGAGCTGCGATATCGTTGATCTGTTTTTTGATATTTGCAACGTTCTGAGCTGTAGAAATTGCTGGATGAACGCCCATTTTGATTGCATAGTTTTCTGCTGGAAGACCAAATGCATCCCATCCCATTGGATGAATGA
>CAZUVY010000096.1:0-9557 GCA_964623905.1 uncultured Faecalimonas sp. | reverse complement strand
GCAAAGTATTCAGCAAGAACAGCAGCGTTTGTATTAGAGTCATCACCACCGATGATAACGATTGCTGTAATACCATGTTTTTTACATACTTCAGCAACGATAGCAAATTGTTCTTCTGTTTCAAGTTTTGTTCTTCCAGAACCGATGATATCGAAACCACCTGTATTTCTGTATTCATTGATGTATTCATCATCAAAAATTACATAATCATCTTCGATAAGTCCACTTGGACCGCCTTTGAAACCGTAAAGAACGTTTTCTGAATTTGTTGCTTTTAAAGCATCATATAAACCACAAATTACGTTGTGTCCGCCAGGAGCCTGTCCACCGGAAAGGATAACACCTACAACTTGTTTTTTGGCTTCAGATGTGTTTTCACCTTTCTGGAAAGTGATTTCCTTTTTGCCATAAGTATTTGGAAAAAGAGCTTTGATTTTTTCTTGGTCAGCTACACTCTGAGTTTCTGCGCCTTCATTCACACAAATATCTGCAATGCCGTTTCTCAGCATTCCAGGAAGTTTTGGAGTATACTCATATCTAGCTTTTTGTAATGATGAAATTTTCATAACGATATCTCCTTTTTTAATCTTAATCGGTCTCATTTTAATATATTTTTTCCCTAAAGTAAACCGTTAGGTTGAAAAATAGTAATTTTTGGTTTTTATAGATCGTTTTATGTGCAATGAAATGGGGTATTTTAACTCAATATTAGCTTGTAAATACATTGAATTATGCTATAATACGATTTGATGTTTTTGTTTATAAAAAATTTATAAATAACAAAGGAGGAATAACATGTTTCTTATATTCTTTTTAGCGTGGATTATTTTTAATGGAAACGTTACAACTGAAATTGTAATCCTTGGATTGATTATTTCGGCTGTTGTATTTGCATTTTTCTGCAAATTCATGGATTACAGTATTCAAAAAGAGAAGATTTTCTTTAAGAAGTTCTTTGCATTTATTTGTTATGCATTTGTTCTGATAAAAGAGATTGTTAAGGCAAATCTTGCAGTAATTCATATGATCTTGACAACAAAGGAAGAGATGGAACCTGTGCTTGTAAAATTCCATACAGATTTAAAAACAGAGACAGCAAGAGTTATCTTAGCAAATTCTATTACACTGACACCAGGAACGATTACAGTTTCTCTGGAAGGCAATGAATATCTTGTACATTGTCTTGATAAAAGTCTGGCGGAAGGCATGGAAGACTCGATTTTCGTAAAGATGCTGGAAAAAATGGAAAAGGAGGTTTAGTAACAGATGCAGTTAGTTGAACGTTACGAATGGATTTTTCATATTGTTTTGATTATTTTGGCGTTGATGTTGATGTTATGTCTGATTCGAGCAATCATAGGACCAAGAATTGCAGATCGTCTGGTTGCAGTCAATATGATGGGGACTATGGTTATGGTTATTATTTCAACATTGGCGGTTGTTATGCAGGAAGGATATCTGGTTGATATCTGTTTGATTTATGCAATGATCAGTTTTCTTGCAGTAGTCGTGCTGACAAAGGTATATACAGGAGTATATTTGGAAGCAAAAGACAAACAGAAGAAACAGGAAGGAGGAGACTTACATGAACGTAATTGATTGGATACAGTTTATTATTGGAACTGGATGTTTACTTACAGGATTAAGCATCTTTGTGATTCAGTTGATCGGTGTTTTTAAATTCAAATATGTATTGAATCGTATGCATGCCGCTGCGATGGGAGATACATTGGGAATTGGTATTTCATTGTTAGGTCTTATGATCCTTTCAGGAATCAATTTTACTACTTTGAAAATGGGACTTATCATTATTTTCTTATGGCTTGCATCTCCAGTATCTTCTCATTTGATTTCTCGTCTTGAGACTACAATTGAAGAACATATGGAAGATTATTGTGAAATGCCAGATGAGACAGACAAGGAGGAAGCATAATGAAGATTTTTGAATTGATTTTACTTGGCTTTTTGATTGTGTGTGCAATCTCAGTTAGTTTTTCAAAAAATTTGCTGAATTCAATTTTGATATTTATGTCATATAGCTTGATCATGTCGATTATCTGGATCTTGCTGGAGTCTCCAGACCTTGCGATCACAGAAGCAGCCGTAGGAGCAGGTGTTACCAGCTTATTATTCTTTACGACATTGAAAAAGATTCATGCTATGAGGGAAGAAGGTGAAGAGGTTGAGTAAACCAATCCCAGAAGAGGAATACAGAAAAAAACTTTCGAACCGCATGCTGCAATGGGTTCGCGGTGAAAGAGATATGTATGTGGACAATATGGAAGGCGAACATCAGGGTCCACAGGAACTAAATGAAAATATTGTAAATATACATAAAGAAGATCAGGATCGTGTACTGAAGAGAGTTCACGATACAAAGAATAATAAATACTACAAACGATTCTTCCTTTTTTACAAAATATCTGCAGTCGTTTGTTGTATCGCCCTGATTGCAATTCTTATGTTAGCAGTATCTTATCTGCCACCAGTTGGAAATGCAGACAATCCGGTAAACAACGAAGTAGCTGCAAAATATATTGAAGACGGTATGCAGGATACAGGAGCTGTCAACATTGTAACCGGGATGATTTTGGATTACCGTGCATTTGATACGTTTGGTGAATCAAACGTGCTTTTTATTGCAACATGTACAGTCCTTATTCTTTTACGCAATGATAAGAAAAAAGGAAAAGACAGTGCTGAAGAGGCAGAAAAAAGAGACAGTTACTATGAACCAAAGAAAGACAGCATTTTACAAAAAGTTACATTTGTGTTATTCCCAATCATTGTAATTTTTGGAATCTATGTAATTTTAAACGGACATCTTTCACCAGGAGGAGGATTCTCTGGCGGTGCTATTATTGGAGCTGGCTTAATTCTTTATTTAAATGCATTTGGATTTGAAAAGACAGAAAGATTCTTTACCGAAAAAACATATAAATGGGTAAGTTTTTGTTCTTTGACATTTTACTGTCTGGCAAAAAGTTATTCGTTCTATACAGGAGCACATCATTTGGAAAGTGGGATTCCACTTGGTACAGCAGGGGATATCATTAGCAGTGGATTGATCCTTCCACTTAATATCTGTGTTGGTCTTGTTGTTGCATGTACAATGTATGCATTCTTTGCATTATTCAGAAAAGGAGGGTTTTAGTAATGTTTGGACTTAATTTCCTTCCAAACTTTGGGGAAGAGGTAGCAATGATCCTGTTTGGGATTGGATTTGCAAACCTGCTTTTTCAAAAGAACCTGATTAAGAAAATTATTGGATTTAATATCATGGATACTGCAATCTATCTTTTCCTTGCAGAAAAAGGATACATCACAGGACGTGTTGCACCGATTGTAGTAAATGGTGTACAAAGTGTAGAAGCATATATCAATCCAATCCCAAGTGGACTTGTACTTACAGGGATTGTTGTATCGGTATCAGTAACAGCGCTTATGCTTTCTCTGACAGTAAGACTTTATCAAAGATATCATACACTCGACTTAGATGAGATATCTGCAAGACTTCGAAAGGAGGGATTATAATGGCGTTTGTACAAAATGTACCATTTTTCTCTATCATGATTTCGATGTTTTCGGGAATCATTTCTTCGGTACTTCCAGGAAAGTATGCAAGAAGATTGAATACTGCTATGATTACGATTGTCGGAGTGATGTCAGCATGTCTTCTAGTCTGGCTGATTCAGTCTAATACAGGCAGTTACATATTCATGATGGGGCACTTCCCAGCACCTTGGGGAAATGAAATTCGTGCAGGTGTATTAGAAGCGGGTATGGCATTATTCTTTTGTATTATTATGCTTCTTTCTATGCTTGGCGGAAGAAAGAAATTATTTGATGAAGTAGAGCTTACAAAACATAATATTTACTATATTTTGACAGACCTTTTGTTGAGTTCTTTATTAGCGTTGGTTTATACAAACGATATGTTTACTGCATATGTATTTGTAGAAATCAACACGATTGCAGCATGTGGTTTGATTATGATCCGTCAAAATGGTCGTACGATTGAAGCTGCTGTGCGTTATATGATTATGAGTTTACTTGGTTCCGGACTCTTACTGATGGGAATCTGTATGCTTTACGATTTAACAGGACATCTTTTGATGTCAAATATGCAGGAATCAGTAGCACTTGTGATGCAGGAAGGAACATATCGTATTCCAATGATCATTACGATTGGACTTATGACAGTAGGACTTGCGATTAAGAGTGCATTGTTCCCATTCCACGCATGGCTTCCAGATGCCTATGGTTATTCGACAGTGTCATCTGCGGCAATGCTTTCAAGTTTAGTTTCCAAAGGTTATATCTTCCTTCTGATTAAAATATTTTATCGTGTAATTGGATTTGAATTTATTGCAGGAAGCAGAATTCTAAATATTCTGTTCATCTTTGGTTTATGTGGTATGATTTTTGGTTCGGTAAGTGCTATCTGGGAAAAGGATATTCGAAGAATGATTTCATTCTCTTCAGTGGCACAGATAGGATATATTTACATGGGCTTTGGTCTTGGAACGGAAGCCGGCATGATTGCAAGTATCTTCCATATTCTTGCACATGCAGCTACAAAATCACTCTTATTTATTTCTGCGATCGGGCTTACTGATGTTTCAGCAGGAAGCAGAAATTTCTTTGATCTGACAGGAGCTGGATATCGTAATAAAATTGCAGGAATTGGTTTTGCAGTCGGATCCTTCTCAATGGTAGGTATTCCAATGTTTTCAGGCTTTGTAAGTAAGCTGTTATTTGCGGAAGCTGCAGCCGGGGATCCATCATGGAAGATGTTCCCAACTTTGATCGTATTGGCGATCAGTACAATCTTAAATGCGATCTATTTCCTGAAAACGGTACTTCGAATCTATGTACCACAGGATGCTTCTGTAGAAGCTGAAAAAGGATTCTTCCGTAGAAGCTGGAAAGAACAAAAATCATATACAGTTACAATTATTCTCTTTATCATTCTGAATCTGGTACTTGGTATGACATCACAGCCAGTTCTGGAAATGATCAGAGATGGATTACATAATTTCATGTAGAAAAGAGGAACGACAATGGATCAGTCAATTATGGCTTTGATTTCCATATTCTTCCCAATCCTTTGGGGAATTGGAATTCTTATAAAACCAGAATTTAAAAGTCGTAAAAATCTCGTTCTGGGAGTAGGAACTGGGTTAATTGTTACTTCGGCATTATCTCTTGCAGTTATTTTGGGTGGAGAAACACAATTCCAATTATTCTCTTTCGGAGGAAAGATGAATATCTATTTTCAGATAGATGACCTCGGCAGAATCTTTGCAGTGATCGTAAATATCGTGTGGGTTCTTGCTGGTTTTTACGCATTTGAATATATGAAACATGAAAAAGAAGAAAAAAGATATTTCGGTTTTTATACGATCGTATTCGGGATTCTTCTTGCTTTAAACTATTCAGGAAGCATGCTGACTTATTATTTATTCTATGAGTTGATGACATTGCTTTCTGTACCGCTCATTCTTCATTGGAAGACAAAAGAAGCGATCATGGGTGGACTTAAATATTTATTTTACTCATTATTTGGAGCATATATGGTATTGTTTGGGATTTATTTCTTAAACAAATATGCGACAACATTAAACTTCAGTGCAGGCGGTGTGCTTGATCTTGGCATGGCAGAAGGAAATCAGGGAATTCTCTTAGTCGTAGCATTTTCTATGATCCTGGGATTTGGTGTAAAAGCCGGAATGTTCCCACTTCATGCATGGCTTCCAACAGCCCATCCGGTTGCTCCAACACCAGCCAGTGCAGTAATGTCTGGTATCATTGTAAAAATGGGTGTGCTCGGTATGATCCGTGTGGTTTATTATATGTTTGGTGCAGATTTCCTTCGTGGAACATGGGTACAGACAGCCTGGATCGTACTGACTTTGATTACAGTATTTATGGGCTCTATGCTCGCTTACAGAGAAAAAGTAATGAAAAAACGTCTTGCATATTCGACTGTCAGCCAGGTTTCTTACATTTTATTTGGACTGGCCTTATTGCAGCCAGAAGCATTTACAGGTTCGATCCTGCATGTAGTATTCCATGCTGTGATTAAATCAACATTATTTATGTGTGCAGGTGCAATCATTTACAAGACAGGCAAGACAAATGTGGACGAGCTCCGTGGTATCGGAAAAGAGATGCCAGTTACAATCTGGTGCTATACATTTGTATCACTTGCATTGATCGGTATTCCACCTGCAAGTGGCTTTATCAGCAAATGGTATCTTGCAATCGGATCACTTCAATCAGGTATCCGTGTATTTGCATGGTTAGGACCAGTGATCTTACTGATCAGCGCACTTTTGACAGCAGGATATTTGCTTCCAATTACAATTCAGGGATTTTTGCCTGGAGCAGATTATGATTATAAGAAATTAAGAAGAAGAGAACCTGTGAAAATGATGGTGGTTCCACTTGTGATCTTGGCAGCATTGGCAGTTCTTTTGGGAGTATTTCCAAATCCACTGACAAACTATATTTCAGACATTGTAAGTGCTGTCTTGTAGGAAGGGGAGATACGTGATGAATCAATACTGGATTTTAGTGGCAATTCTATTGCCTGTAATAGGAGGAGTTTTGGTTCCTTTACTCCCATTCAAACAAAGGAAACAAACACTTATATATATAGAAGCAATGACAATTTTAACATCTATCATCGTATGGTGTTTATTGTCAAATGGTGTGACAGAAGTATTCCATCTGGTATATTTTCTGGATGACCTTTCCATCTCTTTCAAGATTGATGGTATGACAATGGTATTTGCAGGATTGGTTTCAGTTCTGTGGCCATTGGCAACATTGTATGCATTTGAATATATGGAACATGAATCACATGAAAAAATATTCTTTATGTTTTACAGCATTACATACGGGGTAACACTTGGTATTGCATTTGCATCAGATATGCTCACAATGTATTTCTTCTATGAACTTCTGACATTATCGACAGTACCACTTGTAATGCATACTCTGAAAAGAGAAGCAATCCTTGCAAGTAGAAAATATTTATATTATTCTCTCGGCGGTGCAGCATTTGCACTGATGGGACTTGTATTTATCATTATTTATGGAAATACATGCGAATTTGTATTAGGCGGAGTATTAGATATCGCCAAGATCGGGGATAAAACAAACTTATTGCTCTGGATCTACTTATTTGCATTTATGGGATTTGGTGTAAAAGCAGCAATGTGGCCTATGTGTGAATGGCTTCCACAAGCCGGGGTTGCACCAACACCGGTTACAGCACTTCTTCACGCGGTAGCAGTCGTAAAAGCTGGTGTGTTTGCGATGATTCGTTTGACATATTACAGTTTTGGTACAGAATTCCTTCGCGGAACATGGGTACAATACGTGGTAATGGCGTTTGCGATATTTACGATCGTATATGGATGCAGTAAGGCGGTTAAGGAAACGCATATCAAGCGCAGACTTGCCTATTCAACAGTAAGTAACTTATCGTATATTATTTTCGGTGTGACGATCATGACACCACTTGGACTTGTAGGAGCGTTGTGTCATCTGGTATGTCATGCGGTAATGAAAATCTGTTCTTTCTTATGCGCAGGTGCATTTATGCATCAGACAGGAAAGAGCTATGTATATGAAATGGACGGAATCGGACGCAAGATGCCGATCGTATTCGGAAGTTTCACAATTGCAGCACTTGGCCTTATGGGTGTTCCGGGACTTGCAGGTTTTATCAGTAAATGGAATCTTGCAAATGCAGCCGTAGAAAGCGGAAATGTACTTGCTTATGTGGGAATTGCAGCGCTTCTTATTTCTGCACTTTTAACAGCAATTTATATGCTGGGTGTGGTTGTCAGAGCATTTTTCCCAAAACAGGGCTACAATGAAGCAGCAGTTGCAAAGGTAAAAGATCCAAGCTGGCAAATGTGCCTTCCACTGATCTTATGCTCGGTGGCAACTATTGCACTTGGATGGTTTATGAGTCCATTGATTCAATTTTTTGCTGATATTGCAGCAGGATTATATTAGAAAGGAGACGATAAGATGAATGTAAATAGTTTGATTTATCTGATGGTATTTCTGCCAATGGCGGGGGCAATCGTTTCCTATGTGACAGGAAGACAATCGAAAAAGGGAAGAGACAAGGTTGTGAGTTTTATTGCAGTCATGGAATTTGTTCTTTCTATTTTATTAGTAGTAAATTATGCGGGTGCCGAAGGAATTCTGGTAGAGGTTCCTGGTGTCTGTGGAATGGGACTTTCATTTACAGTAGATGGATTCCGTGCAATCTATGGAAGCATCGCAGCATTTATGTGGATGATGACAGCCGTATTTTCTACAGAATATTTTGCACATTACCGCAATCGTAATCGTTATTATCTGTTTCAATTGATTACACTTGGTGCGACAGAAGCAATCTTCTTGTCAGCAGATTTGTATACAACATTTATTTTCTTCGAAGTGATGTCATTTGCATCTTATGTGTGGGTTGCACAGGATGAAAGAAAAGAATCACTTCGCGCAGCAGCAACTTATCTTGCGGTTGCAGTAATCGGTGGTCTGGTGATGCTCATGGGAGTATTCCTTTTATATCATCAGGCAGGTACACTGGAAATCAGTAAATTATATGAAGCGTGCCAGGGTAAAAATGTTTACGTGGCAGCAGGATGTCTGTTTGTCGGATTTGGTGCAAAAGCAGGTGCATTTCCAATGCATATCTGGCTTCCAAAGGCCCATCCGGTCGCACCGGCACCAGCGAGTGCATTGCTTTCCGGAATCCTTACAAAAACAGGTATTTTTGGAATCCTTGTGATCAGTTGTCAGATTCTGCTTCACGATGAAATGTGGGGTACATTCGTTTTGATCATTGGTGTGATTACAATGTTCCTTGGGGCAGTATTGGCAGTATTTTCAATCGATTTCAAGAGAACATTGGCTTGTTCTTCTGTTTCACAGATTGGATTTATTCTGGTAGGTGTAGGAATGCAGGGACTTCTTGCAGAAGAAAATGCATTGGCAGTTCGTGGTACATTCCTTCATATGGTAAACCATTCTTTATTCAAGTTGGTTCTCTTTATGGTTGCAGGTGTAATCTTTATGAATCTGCACAAACTGGATTTGAACGAAATCAGAGGATTTGGACGCAAGAAACCACTTCTTGCAGCAATTTATCTGATGGGAGCACTTGGAATCGGCGGTATGCCACTCTGGAGTGGTTACATCAGCAAAACATTGCTCCATGAAAGTATCGTAGAATACATTCACGGAATGGAAGCAGGTACATTTGTATCGCAGGTATTTACAGTAGGAAATCTGAAAGCGATCGAATGGATTTTCCTGATCAGCGGTGGTCTGACTGTGGCATATATGTGCAAATTGTTTGTAGTAGTTTTTGTTGAAAAGAACAATGACGAAAAATTGCAGGCGGAATATGATGCAAAGACAAAATACATGAACCCTGTAAGCACGATCGCTCTGTGCGTAAGTGCAGCATTATTCCCAATCATGGGAATCCTTCCAGGTCTTACAATGGACCGTCTTGCAGATATGAG
>CAZUVY010000095.1:0-9604 GCA_964623905.1 uncultured Faecalimonas sp. | reverse complement strand
ATATTACATATTATAAATATAAGCATTCTTTTTATACCACGCCTAATTATAGTAAATAAATAGCTTGCCGTCAAGGAAAATGTCGTGAATTTATACAAAAAGTTATCCACAACTTTTCCACATTTTGTTGATAAGTTGTGGATTTTTGGTGGATAACCTGTGGATTTAAATTTTGAAAACTCAGTTATCCATTGAATTTATCAAGTTTTTTGCTGTTTATAAAGTTATCAACACT
This sequence comes from uncultured Faecalimonas sp., assembly GCA_964623905.1. GTDB lineage: Bacteria > Bacillota > Clostridia > Lachnospirales > Lachnospiraceae > Faecalimonas. The sequence goes on along the minus strand of CAZUVY010000095.1, from coordinate 9,369 downwards.
TAATCCTCCTTGCTAATCGCATATTTTTGATGTAAAATATTATGGAGATATTGTCTAATTATATCCTATTAAAAAAAGAATGATTATATTGAGACAATACAGACCTTTTTACAATTACCAAGATAATATTAGATTAGGAGTTTATTGGAATGAACAAAGTAGCGAAAAACTGGGATGAAATTATCCATAAATTAAAAATTGAGCATGGCCTTTCCGATGTTTCATTTAAAACATGGATCGCACCACTGAAAGTATTTGATGTAATAGATTCGACTGTTTATATACTTGTCCCTCTGAAAGCAAGTATCGATTATATTACACAAAAATATTTACTTCCTTTCCAGGTATGTATTGCAGAAATTACCGGCGAAGAATTTGAAGTAAAATTTATATCGACAGACGACTCTTTACAAATAAGTAAAAAGACAAAAGAAAATACCCAAAAGAAGAGCCGCGTTCACAGCAATGTATTTGAACAGGCAAACTTAAATCCTAAATATACATTTGATACTTTCGTAGTTGGTGGTAATAACAACTTTGCACATGCAGCTTCTTTGGCTGTTGCCGAATCTCCTGGTGTTGTTTACAATCCATTATTCTTATACGGGGGCGTAGGACTTGGTAAGACTCACTTAATGCACTCTGTTGCTCATTTCATTTTAGAAAATGATCCATCTAAAAAAGTACTTTATGTAACAAGTGAAACGTTTACAAATGAATTGATCGAAGCATTAAAGAGCGGTCGTTCCAGCAACGAACCTATGAGTTCCTTTAAAAAGAAATACCGCGAGATCGATGTTCTTCTAATCGACGATATTCAATTCATCATCGGTAAAGAAAGTACACAGGAAGAATTTTTCCATACATTTAACCATTTACATGCGAATGGAAAACAGATCATTATCTCAAGTGATAAACCACCAAAAGATATTGAGACGTTGGAAGCCAGACTTCGTACTAGATTTGAATGGGGTCTGATTGCCGATATTTCTTCTCCAGATTATGAGACAAGAATGGCGATCCTTCGTAAGAAAGAAGAACTGGATGGACTCGACAAGTATCATATTCCAAATGAAGTAATGCAATACATTGCAACGAATGTAAAATCTAACATCCGTGAACTGGAAGGTTCTTTAAACAAATTGATTGCATTACATAAGCTAAAAAATGAAAATATCAACATCATGCTTGCTGCGGAAGCACTGAAAGACATTGTATCTCCGCATGAAAGCAGACAGATTACTCCGGAACTGATTCTGGAAATCGTATCTGAACATTTTTCAATCTCTATCAGTGATCTAAAGAGCAGCAAACGTAATTCTAACATTGCGATTCCTCGACAGATTGCCATGTATTTATGCCGACAGATGACAGATACGCCTTTAAAATCAATCGGAATCATTCTGGGAGGACGCGATCACTCTACTGTAAGTCATGGAATCGACAAGATTACAGAAGAAATTAAAGTAAACGATGCTTTAAGCAATACAATCGACATTATTAAAAAGAAAATCAACCCTGCATAATCTGTGTGGATAATTATAATTTCAGATGTGGAAAAACTGTGGATAATATGTTTACAAATTGTGGACAACTTTTTGGTCAAAAATGGGGCAAAAGTTATCCCAATTCTGTCCACATAGGTTTACCACACTTATCAACACATTTATGCAAGCCAAAAACCCTTTGATTTTCAAGGGTTCGAAGGGTTATCCACATATCCACAGCCCCTACTACGGCTACGGCGGATAACTTTTATATATTTATCTATTATTTTGTTCCGAAAGGAGTTATACACACATGAAAATCATTTGCACAAAATCGAATCTTGTTAAAGGTGTTAATATCGTATCAAAAGCAGTACCTTCGAAGACTACAATGCCTATTCTTGAATGTATCCTTATCGATGCAACAACAAATATCATTAGGCTGACAGCCAATGATATGGAACTTGGTATTGAGACTGTTGTTGATGGAAGTATTCTTCAAAAAGGTGTTATCGCTATTGACGCAAAGATTTTTTCAGAAATCGTTCGTAAACTTCCAGACAATGAAGTTGTGATCGAATCTGATTCAAATCTTCAGACTACAATTACTTGCGAGAAGGCTAAATTTAATATTTCAGCAAAATCAGGAGAAGACTTTTCTTATCTCCCTTATGTTGAAAAGACAGATGTCATCACATTGTCTCAATTTACTTTAAAAGAAATTATCAGACAGACTATTTTTTCTATTGCAGACAATGACAGTAACAAATTAATGACAGGTGAATTATTCCAGATTTATGACAATATGTTGAAAGTTGTTTCTCTGGATGGTCATCGAATTTCTATTCGTAAAACTGAACTGAAAAATAGTTATCAGTCAAGAAAAGTGGTTGTCCCTGGAAAAACACTTATGGAAGTAAGTAAGATTCTCTCGGGAGAAGCAGAAAGTGAAGTCAATATCGCATTTACGAATAATCACATCGTGTTTGAATTTGATAATACAGTTGTTGTTTCAAGACTGATCGAGGGAGAATATTTTAGAATTGATCAGATGCTTTCAAGCGACTACGAAACAAAAGTAAAGATCAACAAAAAAGAATTTTTAAGCTGTATTGACAGAGCAACACTTCTTGTCAAAGAAGGTGATAAGAAACCTATTATCATCAACATTCTGGATGAAGTGATGGAACTTCGAATCAAATCACAGATTGGTTCTATGAATGAAGAGATTATGATTTCGAAAGAAGGAAAAGATTTACTGATTGGATTCAATCCTAAGTTTTTAATTGATGCACTTCGTGTAATCGATGACGAAGAAGTGACACTTTATTTGATGAATCCAAAAGCTCCTTGTTTTATCAAGGATGAAAACGAAAATTATATTTATCTCATTTTACCTGTTAACTTTAATGCAGGAGCATAATGGAGGTTTACATGGAAGTTATTAAATTACGTGAAGATTTTATAAAATTGGGTCAGGCTTTGAAAGCTGCCGGATTTGTTGAATCCGGCGTGGAAGCCAAAGATGTGATCCAGAATGGTCTTGTATTAGTGAATGGAGAAATCGATACAAGAAGAGGCAGAAAGTTATACGACGGTGATGTTGTGGTTTTTGACGGAGAACAGATCAAAATTGAAAAATAAATGATTAAGAATGATAGTTGGAGCTGGGATAAGAGTTTGGTATGATAGTAAAATCTTTGAAATTGAAAAATTTTAGAAATTATGACTTATTAGATTTGACGTTTGATGACACCACAAATATTTTTTATGGTGACAATGCACAGGGAAAAACAAATATACTGGAATCCATCTATCTTTCTGGAACTACAAAGTCTCATCGTGGAACAAAAGACAGGGATATGATTCAATTTGGACAGGAAGAAGCTCATATCGAAACAATCGTTGAAAAAAGAGGAGTTCCGTTTAAGATTGATATTCACCTGAAAAAAAATAGTCCGAAAGGGATTGCAATCAATAAGATTCCAATCAAGAAGGCGAGTGAACTTTTTGGAATTATAAATATTGTGTTTTTCTCGCCGGAAGATCTTAATATTATAAAAAATGGGCCGGCAGAGAGAAGAAGATTTATCGATCTGGAGCTCTCTCAGCTGGATAAAGTATATTTGAGTGATTTATCAAATTATAATCGCATTATAAATCAAAGAAATAAATTGTTAAAAGATATTTACGACAGGAAAGATTTACTGGAAACGTTAGATATCTGGGATTTTCAGCTGATACAGTATGGAAATCGTGTGATGGAAAGAAGAAAAGTATTCATTGAACAGATGAATGATATCATTGGGAAGGTGCATGAGAAATTGACAGGTGGAAGGGAGAAACTTCAGTTGATCTACGAACCTGGAGTCAAAAATGATACGTTTCAAAATGCACTTTTGAAAAACAGAGAACGTGATATGCGTATGAAAAGTACGTCGGTTGGACCTCATAGAGATGACATATGTTTTATGTGTGAAGATTTGGATATTCGTAAATTTGGTTCTCAGGGACAACAGCGAACAGCAGCATTATCATTAAAACTTGCCGAAATTGAGTTGGTAAGACAAGAGATAAACGATACTCCAATATTATTATTGGATGATGTTTTGTCTGAGCTGGATAAACACAGGCAAAACTATTTACTGGATAGCATTTGTGATGTACAGACTCTGGTTACTTGTACAGGAGTAGATGAGTTTGTAAATCATCGTTTTTCTATTAATAGAATTTTTCATGTAGAAAGAGGAAGAGTGGATGGACGTTAAAGACGTCAATTATTTGAGTAATTTATGTGAATGACGTTTTTATTTTAATTCAAATAGGAGGATTTTTATGAGTGCAGAATACGGTGCAGATCAGATTCAGATACTGGAAGGATTAGAAGCAGTAAGAAAAAGACCTGGTATGTATATTGGTAGTACATCGATCAGAGGACTTCACCATTTGGTATATGAAATTGTAGACAATTCTGTAGACGAAGCGTTGGCTGGATATTGTGATACAATTCAAGTTACTTTAAATCAGGATGGTTCAGCTACAGTAATAGACAACGGACGTGGTATTCCGGTTGGAATTAACCAGAAGGCTGGTCTGCCGGCAGTAGAAGTTGTATTTACGGTTCTTCATGCAGGAGGTAAATTTGGAGGCGGAGGGTACAAAGTATCCGGCGGGCTTCATGGAGTAGGTGCTTCTGTTGTAAATGCTTTATCAGAATGGCTGGAAGTTGAGATATACAACGAAGGAAAGATTTATAAACAACGTTACGAACGCGGTAAAGTTATTTATAAATTACAGGTCATTGGAGAATGTGAAGCTGACAAAACAGGTACAAAGGTCACATTTTTACCAGACAAAGAGATTTTTGAAGAGACAGTATTTGACTTTGATACATTAAAACAACGTTTCAGAGAAATGGCATTTTTGACAAAGGGACTTCGTATTGCTTTACGTGATGAAAGAGAAGAAGAAATCGTAGAAAAAGTATTTCATTACGAAGGCGGTATTAAGGAGTTTGTCCAATATCTGAATAAAAGTAAAAATCCTTTATATGAACAGATTATTTATTGTGAAGGCGAGAAAGATGGAGTTGTTGTTGAAGTTGCCATGCAGCACAATGACTCTTACAACGATAATACTTATGGATTCGTAAATAATATTACAACACCAGAAGGCGGTACTCATGTAGTTGGTTTTAGAAATGCGCTTACAAAAACTTTCAATGAGTATGCGAGAAAGAATAAATTATTAAGAGACAGTGAACCAAATCTTTCAGGAGAAGATATCCGTGAAGGTTTGGCAGCAATTATCAGTGTTAAGATTTCAGATCCACAATTTGAAGGTCAGACAAAGCAGAAATTAGGAAACAGTGAAGCACGCTGGGCAGTAGATAATATTGTCAGCACACAGCTTGAAATTTTCCTGGAACAGAATCCAAGTGTAGGTAAGATTACAGTTGAAAAATCTGTGATGGCTCAGCGCGCAAGAGAAGCTGCAAGAAAAGCCAGAGATCTGACAAGAAGAAAAGGTGCGTTAGATGGTATGTCACTTCCAGGTAAGCTGGCAGACTGTTCAGACAAAGATCCTGCAAATTGTGAAATCTATATCGTAGAAGGGGATTCTGCGGGAGGTTCAGCAAAGACAGCCAGAGACAGAAAGACTCAGGCGATCCTTCCTCTTCGTGGAAAGATTTTGAATGTAGAAAAAGCAAGATTAGATAAAATCTATGCAAATGCAGAAATTAAAGCGATGATTACTGCATTTGGTACAGGCATTCATGAAGATTTTGATATTTCAAAACTGCGTTATCATAAGATTATTATTATGACAGATGCCGATGTAGATGGGGCTCATATCAGTACATTATTATTGACATTCTTATATCGTTTTATGCCGGAACTGATCAAACAGGGTTATGTTTATCTGGCACAGCCACCTTTGTATAAGCTGGAAAAGAACAAAAAGGTATGGTATGCATACAGCGATGAGGAATTAAATCAGATTCTTACAGAAGTGGGAAGAGATGGAAGTAACAAGATTCAACGTTACAAAGGTCTTGGAGAGATGGATGCAGACCAGCTTTGGGAGACAACTATGGACCCAGAACATAGAATTTTGCTTCGTGTAAGTATGGATGAAGAGACATCTTCTGAATTGGATCTTACATTTACAACATTAATGGGTGATAAAGTAGAACCAAGACGTGAATTTATAGAGAAAAATGCAAAATATGTACAGAACCTGGATTTCATTTAAACCTGGGTGTGAATTAGGATAGGAGATTAGATGATGGAAGATAATATTTTTGATAAAGTGCAGGAGGTCGATTTGAAAAAAACGATGGAAACATCGTATATCGATTATGCAATGAGTGTTATTGCTTCGCGTGCTTTGCCAGATGTTAGAGATGGTTTAAAACCGGTACAAAGAAGAATCCTCTACTCTATGATTGAACTTAATAATGGACCAGACAAGCCACATCGTAAATGTGCCCGTATCGTTGGGGATACAATGGGTAAATATCACCCACATGGTGACAGTTCTATCTATGGTGCGCTGGTTAATATGGCTCAGGAATGGTCTACAAGATATCCATTAGTAGATGGACACGGAAACTTTGGTTCTGTAGATGGTGATGGCGCGGCTGCGATGCGTTATACAGAAGCTCGCCTCAGCAAGATTTCTATGGAATTGACAGCTGATATTAATAAAAATACGGTTGACTTTACACCTAACTTTGATGAAACAGAGAAAGAACCTGTAGTATTGCCGGCAAGATATCCGAATCTTCTGGTAAATGGTACTTCAGGAATTGCGGTTGGTATGGCTACCAATATTCCTCCTCACAATTTGCGAGAAGTAATTGACGCAGTTGTAAAGATTATAGATGATCAGGTAGATGAAAATGTCAGAGAGACTACGATCGAAGATATTCTTCAGATCATCAAAGGACCAGATTTCCCAACAGGTGCTACAATTCTTGGAACAAGGGGAATTGAAGAAGCATATCGTACTGGTCGAGGAAAAATCAGAGTGCGTGCAGTGACAAATATTGAACCAATGCAAAATGGCAAAAATCGTATTATTGTTACGGAATTACCATTTATGGTGAATAAAGCACGTTTAATTGAAAAAATCGCAGAACTTGTCAAAGAAAAGAAAATCGATGGAATTACTGCTTTGGAAGATCAGTCAAGCCGCGAAGGTATGAGAATCTGTATCGAATTGCGTCGTGATGTAAATCCAAATGTAATTTTGAATCAATTATATAAACATACACAGCTTCAGGATACATTCGGGGTAATTATGCTTGCATTAGTAGATAATCAACCAAAATGTTTAAATATCCTGGATATGTTGAAATACTATTTAAAACATCAGGAAGAAGTTGTAACTAGAAGAACACAATACGAATTAAATAAAGCAGAAGAAAGAGCACATATTTTACAGGGCTTATTGATTGCGCTGGATAATATTGATGAGGTCATTCATATTATCCGTGGTTCTAAAACTACACAGATTGCGAAAGAAGGTCTGATCGAAAGATTCGAATTGACAGATGTACAAGCGCAGGCAATCGTAGATATGAGACTTCGTGCTCTGACTGGTTTGGAAAGAGAAAAACTGGAGACAGAATATGCAGAGCTTATGGCTCAAATCGGAAGATTAAAAGCAATTCTTGCAGACAGAAAGCTCTTATTAGGTGTGATCAAAGAAGAAATCATGGTGATTTCAAACAAATATGGAGATGAAAGAAGAACTCAGATTGGATTTGATGAACTGGATATTTCCATGGAAGATTTGATTCCACAGCAAAATATTGTCATTACAATGACAAAACTTGGTTATATCAAGCGTATGACAACAGATACTTTCAAGAGTCAGAATCGTGGCGGCAAGGGCATCAAAGGTATGCAGACATTGGAAGAAGATTATGTAGAGGAGCTGTTTATGACATCTTCTCATCACTATATTATGTTCTTTACAAATACAGGTCGTGTATATCGATTAAAAGCATATGAGATTCCAGAAGCAGGCAGAACTTCAAGAGGTACTGCAATTATCAATCTTCTTCAGTTAATGCCAGGGGAAAAGATTACCGCAACAATTCCAATTGAGAAATTTGTGGAAGGCGAATATTTATTCATGGCTACGAAGAAGGGGCTTGTAAAGAAAACTTCAATCAATGAATATGCAAATGTAAGAAAGACAGGTCTTGCAGCGATTACTCTTCGTGAAGATGATGAACTTATTGAAGTAAAAACAACAGATGACCATAAAGATATCTTTATTATTACAAAATATGGTCAATGTATTCGTTTTGATGAAAAAGATGTACGTCCAACAGGAAGAACATCGATGGGTGTCAGAGGTATCAATCTGGAGAGCGATGACGAAGTCATTGGTATGCAATTAGATGTTCAGGGACAGTATTTGCTGATCGCATCTGAAAAAGGTATGGGTAAACGTACAGATATTAATGAATTCAAAGTTCAGAACCGTGGCGGAAAAGGTGTAAAATGCTATAATATTACTGAAAAAACTGGAGATGTAGTAGGCGTTAAATCTGTAAATGACGACAATGAAGTGATGATCATCAATACAGATGGAATTGTGATCCGTATGGAATGTTCTAGTATTTCCGTTCTGGGACGTGTTACTTCCGGTGTAAAACTGATCAATCTGAATGATAACCTGAAAGTTGCAAGTATTGCAAAGGTTAGAAAAGATAGTAATGTAAGTGAAACATCAGAAACACCAGAAGCAGATTCTGAGATAGAAGAATAAGTGAAACATAAAAATACACAGTAGAAAAGTACTGTGTATTTTTATTGTAAATTTTTAATTGATATGTAATGCATTATGCATTTAATTCACGCATGATGATCTCTGCAGTTTTTGCAACTGTAGTTTTAACCATTTCGATACAATGATCTTTTCTTTCCTGTGAATTGCGGTCAGGATAGTCTTTGATCAAGATTCGGCAGCAAGTAGCTCCATTTGTAGCTTTGAAATAATCATGAAGCTCTTTTGTAAGTTCAAAACATTTGTTGATCTTTGGATCGCCAGGAGTCTTTCTTCCAAAGAAATATCCGATCATCATAGTACCGCCAGCTAATGCTCCGCAGATACAACCGCCACCGCCAAGTCCCCAAGGGAATCCAGAACTCATTGCAATTGCATCATCTGATAATTCAATTTCAAAATGTTTGCGGATTGCAAAAATAACTGATTCTGAACAGGCAAAACCGCTTGTAAAAATCTCTACGGCATCTTTTTGGAGTTGTTCTATATTGACTTCTTTTACCATAATATAAGCCCTCTTTCCGTACATAAATTTAAATTAATTATAATAAAAACAAATGAAAATGAAAACAAATGA
>CAZUVY010000094.1:0-9615 GCA_964623905.1 uncultured Faecalimonas sp. | reverse complement strand
AAACGGACGGTATTACATACAACTTAGGCGTTATTGACAACAAGCAAACGGGTAGTAAAGATCCGATAAACGAAACGGAAGTCGAGGTCGAACTCAACAACCGCGGAAAGACGATTTTGTATCTAATAATGCTTATTCTTTTAATCGTTTTACTTGCCCCGATTTTGCCCTATATTTTGCAGTGTTTGGCGTGGATTATTTCACTCCCATTCAAGGCAATTTCAAAGGCAAACGAACGGCATAAAAAGCGAAAGGAAAACAACAAAACAAAGGACGAAAATTCCGTATCGGATAAGTAGTTTAACACACAAAAACGCCGATGGATTTAACAGTCTGTCGGCGTTGAATTTATAACTAAAAACAGGAGATAAAAACAATGAAAACATTAAAGAGAATTATGGCGGTTTTACTGCTTGTAATTATAGTCTTGGGACTAAGTTATATAGTCTATACGGCAACCGCTTTGGGAGGTAGCGTATGAAGTGGCAAAAACGGCTTAATATTGCTCTATCAATAGTCGTAACAATAGCCTTTATTTTACTCGGAGTGTTTACGTTTAGAATGTCGTATTTCCGCACTTTCGAGGCTTTAACTGCCTTTATCGGTAGCCTAAAATACTATTTCTGTGTTTTATTCGGTCTACAAACAGACGGATTGCCTTCTGTTATAAATAAGTCCGAAGTGCTGAATTGGGGTATTTTACTGCCGGACGATTTCGAGAGTTTTAAGAGCAATTTTATGACCTTTTGGCAAACGTTTTTTAGCGAAGAAAACTTCGTGAATTGGTTGGATAATCTAGGCGAAAAAGTAGGCTCTGTATCGAAAATTATTATCATAGTTTTGCCGTGTATTTTAGTGCTTATTTTGCTAATTAGAATGCTATATAACAAGACCAATAATAAGCACAACGTAGACACCGTTCCGCTCAAGATTTATAAGACGATTACGAGCAAAACAATTGTGCCGATAAAGGACTTTTTGAGGCAGTATTTTGAGTTCGTGAAGGAGCATAAAAGACTATGGATTTCTTGGGTTGTTTTGTGGGTTTTTAATCTTAATATCTCAAGTATAATCATATCCTTTTTTGCTTACTATTTTTACTTCGCAGTGTCCTTCGATTTTGGCTCGTTGTATACGCAATTCGTGAAGCTCTTTATTGACCTACAAGTGATTATAAAGTACGTCCCGTTTTGGATATTCATACCTCTTGCGTGGTTTATATTCGACCATTGGAGAAAAGGTATTGCTCGCAATCGTTTACATCACTACGAGGCTCGCAACTGTGGGTTCATAAACGAACTTCCTATCGTGTCAATGACGTGCGGAAGTATGGGCAAGAAAAAGACTACGCTCATCACGGACATGGCTCTATCTCAAGAAGTGATGTTTAGGCAAAAAGCCTTTGAACTGTTGCAGAAAAACGATATGAAGTTTCCTAACTTTCCGTGGATTTCCTTTGAAATGGAGTTGCGAAAATGTATGGAATACGGCGTTGTCTACAACCTTGCAACGATAAAAGATTGGGTAAGTCTTAAGCGTTCTCGGTATGATAAGCACCACAGCGATGAATTGCAACTTTATGGTTACGACAGTAAAAGATATGGGCTTTATTACCATGACGGGTTAAAGGAAAGTTACATATTCGACGTGCTTTCGACATATGCTCAACTCTATTTTATCTACGTAATTCAGAGCAGTTTGATTGTATCGAACTATTCCGTTAGAACGGATAACGCTTTGGCAGACGAAGGCAACTTCCCGTTGTGGGCTACAGACTTCTTCTCTAATATCGAACGCACATCGAGGCACGCTCATATCTTGGACTTTGACGTTCTTCGTCTTGGGAAGAAACTCATCGAGAACAATCCTAACACGGGCAGTTTTGAGTTCGGCGTTGTTATTATAAGTGAAGTTGGTAAAGAGCGTGGAAACAATCTTGAGCTTAAAGAGGTAAAAAAGACAAAGGAAGAAACAAACCAAAAGAACGACCTTTTCAATTCTTGGCTGAAAATGTGTAGACACTCCGCCACCGTTGATAATTTTCCGTTTATAAAGGTCTTTACTGATGAGCAACGCCCTGAAAGCTGGGGGGCTGATGCAAGAGATCTATGTGATATTATTAACGTTGCGACTTCGAGCAAGCAAAGGCTCACGCTACCGTTTTACACTATTGAAGAAATGATAACGGAATGGCTGTTTAATTGGTTCATCTCTCTATACTACGATTTTAGATTCAAACGTGGCGATAATACTTTACTGGTGTACGTTTTGAAAAAGATTACTTCGATACTATATAAGAGAAATGCTCGTATTTACAATAATTACGGTTATTGCATTTCCGGTATTGAAAAAGAAAAAGGCACAATGGATGGAAAGATTGAAAAGAAAAAATACTTTGTCATGAACAAGAAAATCTACGCAAGACGATTCTCTACGGATTGTTTTAGCGATTATTTCAATGACTTGGCGAAAAAGACAAAGGTCGGACTAAATGATTATGTTGAATATGCAAGTGAAAAAGCCACTGTTGACGAACTCAAAATGCAGAATAGTTATTTCATTAACGCACTGTATAAGAACGCAGGCTCTGACTAATCACAGTTAAATCCAAAAGCCTGCGGCATAAGGAGGTATTTATGGCGTATGGTGAAACGAAAGTATATTTTGACGGAAGTCATTACATAGCAATACCGCATACGACAAGATATGTTAGAAAACGTCCGCCTAAACCGGAGGAAGTAATCACGGTTGTCGATGATGCGGAAACTCAAGAGGAAAGTTCCTCTTTAGAATGCGAGAATATTCCCTCGATTGACGATACTACTACTCAAGAATCGGATGCAACCGCAGAACAAAAGCCGAATGAAAATAAGGCGAAAAAAGCACGCACCCTAACAAAGAAAGAGTTGTTTGAGGAAGTTTACAAGGAAAGTCTAAATTTGCCTAAATTCAAGCGTAAAGCCTTCATAATAGGCAAAATGAAACCATATTTCGAGGATTCGGATAAGGCAACGGAATATGTAAACGTCAATATGGAACGAAAGCAGCGAAACGTTATTTGTAGGCGCATAAGAATGACTCGTAAGGCGAATTTGCAGAGGTTTAACTACTTCTGTACTTTCACCTATAACGGCGAAATACACACCGAAGAAACGTTTAAGAAAACTCTAAAGAAAACGCTTAATAATCTATCTACTCGGCGTGGTTGGAAGTATATGGGCGTTTGGGAAAGATCGCCTAAAAAGAAGCGTTTACATTTCCACGGTATTTTTTATATACCGGACATTTCTTTCTTAGGACCGAAACTTGAACGGCGTGACTACAGTTTTTCTAAGCACGATATGGTTACTACATATACGTTCGACTACTTTGAGCGGAACTTCGGTAGAACGGACTTCGAGGAAATTGACGACAATAATCGTATTGGAAATGCTTTGTCATACCTTATGAAGTATATGGAAAAATCGGGTGAGCGTATTGTCTATTCAAGGGGCTTACCTCAGTATTTTATATCCGACATAATGGATGAGGACATAGTTTGCACAATAGGTCAAGAAGATACAAAGTTGTTACTATTTGACGATTTCGGCTGTTGGGACGAAGGTTGTTACATGGGGCAAGTCAGCCCAGAAACCATAAAGCAAATGCGAAAAGCGAACTGAAAATAATAAAAGGCAAAATGATCCCCCACCCGACGGGCAAAAAGGCGCGATTCGCAAACGGTTCAGTGCGAACGCCCTTTCCGTCGGGGGATTTTGTTTTGTTTCTCATTCTTTTCTTTAGGTTGGGCGTGTGCTTGTCTGGCGGAGCGAAGCGACGACACTTGTATCAAGACAAGCACACGCCCCACACTCACTAGGGAAACTTTAGAGAAAGTTTAGAGGTATCATTTATTTGATATTTTTAAAATAGTTTAACATTTGTATTTTTTTGTTATATGCAGCAACTGATTAATATTGCTTTTTTAAGAAAAATATGCTATAATATGACGAAAGATGTAAATTTTGCAAAGGGGCATCCTATAACATGGAGTTTCATAAACAATTATTATTTGTAAGGGCTAAACTTAACCTATCGCAAGGTGAACTTGCTAATAAGTTAAATGTGTCGTTTGCTACAGTATCGAGGTGGGAAAACAATAAATCTGTACCCACAAAAAAAGCTCAAATGGTATTCGAGCAATTTTGTTGTAAAGAAGGAATTACTTTTGAGGAGGAACGCAAATGAGTGAGATTAAATTCACTGAGGCAACAAGAGTCCAGATGCCAGCTTTAGTTCATCTTACGCGACTTGGTTATACATACTACGGCAAAATTTCTGAAGAATCTGCCGGAACTGTATATGATCCAGACACAAATATCTTGCTTAATGTTTTTAGAGAACAATTTGATAAGCTTAATCCAAACAATGTTGGTGAATGTGAGCAGGTTTTACATGATATAAAACAAGAACTTGATTATGATGATTTAGGTCGTTCTTTCTATAAAAGACTTACATCGGTTTCGCCCATTAAATTGATAGACTTTGATACGCCATCAAACAATGTGTTCCACTGCACTGGTGAATTTACTTGCCGTCGTGATGGTGATGAATTTAGACCTGATATTACATTGTTTGTAAATGGTTTGCCGCTTGTATTTATTGAAGTAAAGAAACCCAACAACAAGGGAGGCATGCTTGCGGAAAGCCAGCGAATGAATGACATTCGTTTTCCTAACAAGAAATTTAGGAGATTCATCAACATTACGCAATTAATGATTTTCTCCAACAACAAAGAATACGACACTTTAGGCGGAATATCTCCTGTCGATGGTGCGTTTTATTGCACTGCTTCAAAGACAAAGGCTTTCTTTAACTGCTTTAGAGAGGAAAACTGGAGCGGAGACTCTGTTGCTCCGTTTATAAGTAATTTCCCATATAAGGGAATTAATGCGGAAATCGAAAAACGTATTTTATCTGATTTCAATTGTCAAGTAATTCATACTTCACCCGAATATCAAACGAATCTAAATGTTAACACTCCGACGAATAGAATAATTACTTCTATGTGTTCAGTTGAACGCTTGCTGTTTTTGCTTAAATATGGCATTGCTTATGTTAAAGAAGAAAAGGAAGTTGATGGCGTAATTGAATCACGAGATGAAAAACATATAATGCGTTATCAGCAGATGTTTGCTGCTCTAACCGTTCGAGAAAAGATAAAAAACGGAACCACGTCCGGAGTTATTTGGCATACTCAAGGCAGCGGAAAAACAGCTCTTTCTTATTACTTGAACTATGTACTAACGGATTATCTTGCTACTCAAAACAAAGTCGCCAAGTTCTATTTTATCGTTGATAGACTTGATCTAATGGAGCAGGCGTCGCAAGAGTTTGCTGCAAGAGGATTAGAGGTTAAAACAGCTAATACCCGTGCGGAACTAATGAATCAGTTTAGGAACAATCAATCTTTGGAAGGAAAAAGCGGAAATCATGAAATTACGGTAGTAAACATTCAAAGATTTGCTGAGGACAAGGAAAAAGTTGATTTGCCCGCTTATGCCACCAATCTTCAACGTATTTTTATAGTTGACGAAGCTCATAGAGGTTATAATCCTAAAGGTTCATTCCTTGCAAACCTTTTTGATGCAGACAAAAATTCAATAAAAATAGCTTTAACCGGGACGCCTTTGTTAAAAGAAGAACGTGCTTCTTGGAAGGTGTTCGGCGATTATTATCATGCCTACTATTATGATAAATCCATTGAAGATGGCTATACGTTGAAAATAATTCGTGAAGATATCGAAACATCATATAAAGAAAAACTGTCTGAAATATATGAGAGATTAGAAACCCTCGTTGAAAAGAAAGACATTAAAAAGAGTCAGATTATTGAACATGACACATATGTAAAGGAATTATTGCGCTATATTATCACCGACTTAAAGAATTTTAGGCAATTACACAACGATAATACACTAGGCGGAATGGTTATTTGTGAAACTAGCGAGCAGGCACGAAAAATATATTCATTCTTTTCGGAGATTCAAAATGAATTAAACTCTCGTGATTCGTTACAAAGTCACTTTAAAGTTGGTCTTATTTTACATGATAGCGATGATAAAGAAACTCGCAAACAAATAGTAAAAGGCTTTAAGAAGAACATGACAATAGACATCCTTATCGTCTTTAATATGTTGTTGACTGGTTTTGACGCTCCGAGATTAAAACGATTGTATTTCGGTCGTAAACTTAAAGATCACAATCTCTTGCAAGCCATAACAAGAGTAAACCGCCCCTATAAAGATAATCGTTACGGATATGTTGTTGATTTCGCAGATATAAAGAAGAATTTTGAGGAAACCAACGAAGAATATTTGAAAGAATTGAGTAGATTTAATATGCCGGAAGAAATCGGATCTAATGTTGATGCCGGCACGCTTACGCAAGTTCTTGAAAATCCGCAAGAGATTATTCTTCAGATGAAGCAAGTTCGACAGGTGTTATTTGAATATACAACAGATGATGTCGAACTATTTAGTGGTGAGATTTCAACAATTGAAGATAAAGAAGTCCTTTTGTCATTAAAGAAAGCATTGATTAATGCTCGTGATTGCTGCAATATGGTTAGAACTTTTGGTGATGATGAATTAAAGATGGCTTTCGCAAAATTGGAAATGCCGAAAATTCCCCAAATGATTAGCGAAGTTCAACACTGTATAGATTCTATTAATCAAAAAGAAGCCTTATACAACAGCGATAGTACAGCACAAATGGTCTTTGAGGCAATGCAAGATATTGAGTTCAATTTCAGCAAGATTGGAGAAGAAGAATTAAAACTTGCGTCTGGTGGAGTTGAGTTAAAAGAGAAAAAGAATAAAGCTATACATTTATTTATGGATAATATCGATCCTGACGATCCCGAATACATAACTTTGTATGAAGCATTTAG
Source organism: uncultured Faecalimonas sp. (assembly GCA_964623905.1). Taxonomy (GTDB): domain Bacteria; phylum Bacillota; class Clostridia; order Lachnospirales; family Lachnospiraceae; genus Faecalimonas. The sequence goes on along the minus strand of CAZUVY010000094.1, from coordinate 2,684 downwards.
GGAACGATTTAAAGAACATGGTTTTGTTCCTGCGGATATGGCTGAATTTGATGAATGCTCAAATGCTTTGGACGAGATCTTGGATAAACTTCTCTCATTGCAACGCAAAAATGCAGCACTTCTTAAAAAGTATAATGGCGATGCTAAATTTGCGCGTGTTCATAAGCGAATAAAAGAAGAAAATGAGCGTCGAAAAATCGAACACAAAAAGCCATTGGTGGACGATTATGATGAAAGCATTCTCTCGTTCTTATCTTCTATCAAAGCTGAAATTGACCAAAAGGTTTATGATAGAAATGATATATTACGAAAAGATGCTTACTTTGAGCAAACTGTAATGCAACAAATACAAGAAGGCTTCCGTAAACTTGATTTTACAAGCGAACGTGAAGATCGCAAATTTATTCAAGAAAGAATATCTAAACAATACTTAATGCAATATAATGCCACTTATCCTGCGGCATAAGGAGTAAATATGAGTGATTACCAATCTATAAAAGATAAAACAATTGACCTGATCGATTCATTGAAATCAACTTGTCAAACTTATGGTATGGGCAATGATGGTAATGAGTATAAAATCATTACGCAAATCTTTCTATATAAGTTTTTAAATGATAAATTTGGTTATGAGATAAAAAAAATTTCTTCGCGCATAAAAAATGCAGAGAAATGGGAAATTGAGTATTCGTCAATGACCGAAAAAGAACGCGATGATTTGTTGGATTCGCTTTCGCCAGATGTCCCTAAACTTTATCCCGAACACTTGATTTCGACATTGTGGAATCAACAAACTAAAGGTGATTTTGAGGTTATTTTTGACAGCACTATGATTGATATAGCCGATAAAAATAGTGCCATCTTTTCTACTCAAACAACTCAAAATACACGTATTCCATTGTTTGAAAAACTTACAGTTTTTGTAACTGATGACGCTCAACGTACCCCATTTGCAAGAGCTTTAATTGATAAGTTGCCAAATTTTTCTTTCGAAGAAGCATTTGAACAAAGATATGATTTCTTTGCAGACATTTTTGAATACCTAATCAAAGACTATAATACTTCTGGAGGCGGAAAATATGCAGAATACTATACCCCTCATGCTATTGCGACTATTATGGCTAGATTGCTCGTTGGTGACAATTCTAATCTTCATAATGTTGAATGTTACGATCCATCGGCTGGAACTGGTACACTGTTAATGGCACTTGCACATCAAATCGGCGAGGATAGATGTACAATTTTTTCACAGGATATTTCGCAAAGAAGTAATAAGATGCTTAAATTGAATTTAATTCTAAACAATTTGGTGTCTTCATTGGATCACGCAATACAAGGCGATACGCTTGTTTCTCCTTATCATAAAAGCGATAATGGTCAAGAATTAAGACAATTTGATTTTATAGTATCTAATCCTCCTTTTAAAATGGATTTTTCTGACACAAGAAAAGATCTTGCTGATAAACCAGCTAGATTTTGGGCTGGAGTTCCTAAAGTTCCTAATAAAGACTTAGATAAAATGGCGATTTATACATGTTTCATTCAGCATGTTGTAAATTCATTAAAGAAGAACGGAAAAGGTGCGATTGTAGTTCCTACTGGGTTTATCACATCTAAAACTGGGGTAGAAAAAAAAGTTTTGCAAACATTAGTAGAAAAACATATTGTGTATGGTTGCATAAGTATGCCGTCCAATGTGTTTGCGACAACGGGCACAAACGTATCGGTTTTGTTTTTCGATAATTCAAGAAGAATTGAGAATCCTGTTGTAGACGATGAAAGGCATAAACAGGAAAAGGTTATACTAATCGATGCATCTAAACTCGGCGAAGAGTATAAAGACGGGAACAATCAACGTCGTAGATTGCTCAATGATGAGATCGATTTGATAGTAAAAACCTTTGCCAATATGGAAGTTGTAGATGAATTTTCAGTTGCTGTAACATATGAAGAAATAATTGAAAAGAAATATGCATTGGCGGCGGGACAATATTTTGACGTTAAAATCGAATATGTAGATATGACACAAGACGAGTTTAACGCTAAAATGGAAGAGTATCAGGCTGAACTTATAAAGCTCTTTGACGAAGGAGATAAACTTCAAAAAGAAATCATCGAACAGTTAAAGAAGGTAAAATATGAATAAAGTTAAACTAGGTGAAGTATTAAAAGTTCAACACGGATTCGCTTTCAAGAGCGAAAACTATGTTAAGAAAAGCAATTATGCGCTAATTACACTTGCAAATATTTCATCAAATAACGATTTTCAATTTAATGAAGAGAAGGCTACTTTTTATGGAGCCCCCTTTCCTAAGGAATATATCTTAATGGATGGCGATTTAATAATGCCTTTAACTGAGCAAGTGATTGGCTTGTTTGGGAACACTGCATTTGTGCCTTGTTCAGATGATATGACATTTGTATTAAATCAACGTGTTGGAAAGGTTAATGTTGATGATAAAAAGGTTGACAAATATTATATCCATTATTTATTAGCTACTGATTTAGTTAAAAAGCAACTTGAAGCTCGAGCAAGTGGGACAAGACAAAGAAATATTTCACCAGAAGACGTATACGATGTGGAAGCGTTTATTCCGGACTTGGTAACTCAACATAAAATAGGTCAAATTCTTTATACTATTGAGCGGAAAATAACCAACAATAATCATATAAATGATAATTTA
>CAZUVY010000093.1:0-9838 GCA_964623905.1 uncultured Faecalimonas sp. | reverse complement strand
GAATCCATCCGTTCCAGGACGGCAATGGCCGTGTAGGCAGACTGATTATGTTCAAGGAGTGTCTGAAATATAATATCGTTCCGTTTATCATCGAAGATAATCTAAAACTGTATTATTACCGTGGCTTAAAAGAATGGAATAATGAAAAAGGTTTCCTGACCGATACCTGTCTGACAGCACAGGATAAATATAAAGCGTATTTGGATTATTTTAGAATTGCGTATTAAAAGTAAATTAAAGTGCAAATCCAAAGGGCAAAATTTGCACTTTAGGAAAATTGGATGAGATACATTTTAAAGACAGGAGTAAATACATGTTCTATAAAATGATAGAAAATAAGTGCACGCAATGGTATGAATCAGAACAGTGCACTGTTAAAAATTTAGTTGAATATATAGAGAAAACAGGGCAGATGCGTGATGCTCAGATCGAAGCCATTAAAGTGTATCTGTTCCTAAAAATTGCTTGTGAATGTAAGCCGTTGACACAGCTGTTTCGCCAGGGATTCTTTAATTCTATTGATTTGAATGAGATAGAATTATCCAAATCCACTCGTGAATATTTGTTTCAGAATCCGGCTGCTGCGGCATTATTTGAATATGCACGTTTGACAAATGATAAAGGTGAACAGGTATCTGAAAAGCTGGAAAAACAGATAAAGAAAGATCCAGCAGGAATTGATTACAATGAATTCTTCCGTAATGCATTTTATGGTGTTTCTTATACGGACTATCTGTTTAGCCTTCCTATGGGTGCTGGTAAGACATATTTGATGGCGGCATTTATTTACTTGGATTTGTATTTTGCTTATAATGAGCCGACAAACCCGGCATTTGCGCATAATTTTATCATATTTGCACCATCAGGTTTGAAATCATCGGTGGTTCCAAGCCTTAAAACTATCCAAAACTTTAATCCGTCATGGATTCTTCCGGAACCGGCAGCAACAGACATCAAGAGGATGATTTCTTTTGAGGTTTTAGATCAAAGTAAAACTGCAAAAAAATCAAATAAGACAAAGAATCCGAATGTTCAGAAAATCGCTAACCATCAGCCTCTTTCTGAGTTGTTTGGCCTTGTTGCTGTTACCAATGCGGAAAAAGTAATTCTTGATCGTATTCAGGAAAAACAGGGACAGATAAATATGTTTGAAGAAAGCGATGACGATAAAGACAGACAGGCAAATGAACTTCGTAACTTAATTGGCAAGTTACCATCATTGTCTATCTTTATTGATGAAGTTCATCATGCGGTAAGTGATGAAATTAAACTTCGTGCTGTGGTTACAAGATGGGCGCAGAATCATACAGTCAATTCTGTAATTGGTTTTTCGGGTACTCCATATTTGGACAAAGTTGAAAAAATAAAAGTTGTAAATTCACTGTCCATCGGTACAGCTGAAATCACAAATATTGTGTATTACTATCCCCTTATAGATGGTGTAGGTAATTTCTTGAAACGCCCGGTTGTAAAAATCGCAGATATTGCAGATAGTAGCCTGATTATTGAAAAGGGTGTCAGAGAATTCCTTGATACTTACAAGGACACTGTTTATGCAGATGGTTTAACCGCAAAATTGGGTATTTATTGTGGCACCATCGAAAAATTAGAAGAAACAGTATATCCACTGGTATCCCGTATTGTAGCTGAATATGGCCTTGGTACTGATGTCATACTTAAATTCCACAAGGGAAATAAACAGTATAAGATGTCGGCTGACAGTCAGATGCAATTCGATATTTTAGATAAATCTATTTCTAAAATTCGCATTGTTTTGCTTGTACAGATTGGTAAAGAGGGGTGGGACTGTCGAAGTCTTACGGGTATTATTCTTTCGCAGGAAGGTGACTGCCCAACCAATATGGTATTACAGACATCTTGCCGCTGTCTGCGTCAGGTGATTAAAAATAGTCATGAAACAGCACTTATATATTTGAATGAAAGCAATGCTGAAAAATTAAATATGCAGCTTGAGCAGCAGCACCATATTTCACTTAAGGAATTTTCTTCTGCAGATAACAGTAAAACTACTTTGAAGCGTTATAATCGTACTGCTTATTTGAGATTGCCTAAAGTGGAGTTTTATCAGCTGAAGATAAACTATGACACACTTACTGTAGAAAAGGCAAATCCTGAAGTTGCTATTGAAAAATCTGCTGATTCAGCGCATATCGTAGGTAATATTATCAAAACAACGGATCTATCTATGGATGCAAATAATATTAGTATTCAGGTGGATGATGTTGAATATGGAACAAAACATGCAACCTTTAATTCTTGGATTTATGGCATTATGAAAAGTGGATTTGGAACACCTTCCATGGCAGAATTAAATGCATACACAGAACAGATGAAGGGTGTATTTGAAAAAATCACATACGAAAAAGATGGCTCACGATATTTCAGTTCAAAGTACAATAGACGTTTGGTAGAAGCTAATATCCGTAAGGCTTTCTGTGACAAAACGGATTTCAATACAACAGAAGAACTGATACCAGAAAAAGCTAATTTGTTGAATATTGCGAATTTTACATCTGAGGTATATGCAGATAATCTGGACGATTACTATCCAAGACAGAATGTCGTTGAAAATATAATTGCTGATGACAAAGGAAAATTGAAAGTCGATAAAAAGACACAGCAGTTAATCGATCTTGCTATAGAAACCGGAAATGACAGAATCGTTTTAGAATTGCAACAGAGAGTTACATCTCACAAAAATAAAAATCGTTCGTTCCACTACTTGCCGTATCGAACAGACAGTGGTTTTGAACAAACATTTTTAAGAGAGGTTCTGTCTTTCAATATTATCGAAGAATTAGGTCTGGAAGTGTATTACAATGGCGACCGTGCTATGACAGAATTTAAAATTAAGTGCTATAAGAAAACAGGTGATAGATGGAATTATATTGGTATTTACACACCGGACTTCCTTATTATCAAACGCAAAGACGGTGTTATTCATAAGGTTATTGTTGTGGAAACAAAAGGACAGATTTATGCCAAAGATCCAGTCTTTAAAGACAAAAAGAACTTTATGGAAATAGAGTTTTCAAAACAGAATAATGCAGCTTATGGTTATGAACGTTTTGATTACCTGTATTTAGAAGATACGTTGCCAGAGAAAGATAGATTGACACAGACACATCAGAAAATCTGTGAGTTTTTTAAGGAGGAATAAGATATGCCAGAAAATAATAAATCACTCTTGCCTGATATTATTACACCAGTTTCAAATGCAATCCATCAAAATATCCCAGAAACAGAGAAGCAAGCGGACGGTGCATTGTCAACAGTAGTAGGATTTTTTAATAATGTTGTCCTATATCCTGTAAAAAAGGCAAATTTAACTTTTAGATATAAATTAGAGGCTTTCGAAGATGATTTAAAAGAAAAGACTAAACATATTCCACCAGAGAATTTACAGGTTCCGCCAACGATGATTGCTGGACCTACTTTAGAAGCTTTAAGATATACATATGATGAAGCAGAATTAAGAGAAATGTATGAAAATTTATTGGCTTCGGCTATGGATACAAGAACTGTAAGTCAAGCATTGCCATCTTTTGTTGATGCTATAAAACAGATGAGTCCTTTGGATGCTATGGTATTGCAGAAATTTGTTGAATTACATCAACTTGCGTGTGCTGGAATTAAGTTCACAATAGAAAATACTAATCAGGTGTATTCAAAAGCTATGCCTACATATTTTGTGGGAGAATTAGCTGTATTGTCAGATCCATTTATTGTTTCTACATCAATTACAAATTTATTGCGATTAGGCTTTTTAAATATAATTGATGGTACAATAAATGGTTATGATTATGAATCATTTAAACTTCACCCATATGTGCAATCAAGAAGAGATTTGTTTAGTTCTTTTGGCAGGGCGTTTAAAATTGAAATTGATAAAAAAGTGATAAAACTTAATGATTATGGGAAAAGTTTTGCTAAAGTATGTTTAGGAAAAGAGGTATAGTGTAATGCCAATTAAATATGTACCGTTTATACCGGAGCCGGTGGAAGGACAAGCTGTGCTTGGTAATTTTAATAGAATATTGAGATATAAAGGAGCTGACGATGTTTCTATGACATTACAGCGTGGTATGCCTTTGTATGAAATGGAAAAACAGGAAACTGTGGGTGAAAACGCTGACGGTAATATGGTTATTCGTGGCGAATGTGTTTCCGCCTGTGCTTATCTTAAAGAACAAGGCATACAGGTTGACCTTGTATATATTGATCCTCCATTTGCAAGTGGTGCTGATTACGCCAAGAAAGTGTATATTCGCCGCAATCCCAAGGTGGCAGAAGCTATCGCCCGAGCTGAACAGGAGCTTGATATTGACGAGCTAAAAGCTTTCGAGGAAAAGATGTATGGCGATGTTTGGGATAAAGAAAAATATCTCAGCTGGATGTATGAAAACCTTATGGCAATCAAATCAATTATGAGCGAATCTGCTTCTATATATGTTCATCTTGATTATCACATAGGTCATTACGTTAAGATTTTGTTGGATGAAATTTTTGGCGAACAAAATTTCAGAAATGAAATAGTCTGGAAGCGTTCAACAGCGCATAGTGATAGTGCAGGATTTGCTAATCTGCATGATAGTATATTCTATTATTCTATTGCAGAAGAATATGTGTTTAATACACAGTATGTGCCTTACTCACAAGAATATATTGATCACTATTACCGAAATAGTGATTCTGATGGAAGAAAATATCTTGACCGAGATCTTTCTGCAAAGGGATTACAGGGAGGTGGATATTCATATGTATGGAATGGTGTGAGTGGCTATTGGAGATGCCCAATCGACACAATGAAAAGATATGAAGATGAAGGACGCTTATACTATACCAAAAATGGTACGGCAAGATACAAGCAGTATCTTGATGAAATGCCCGGTGTTCCTGCTCAAGACTTGTGGACAGATATCTTTGCAGTAAATTCTCAAGCAGCAGAAAGAGTAGATTACGCCACACAAAAACCGGAAACTTTACTCGAACGTATAATTGACGCTTCAACTAACAACAGAATGCTTGTTGCAGATTTTTTTGGTGGAAGCGGTGTTACTGCGGCTGTTGCAAATAAACTCGGCAGAAGGTTTATCCATGCTGATATTGGCTTGAATTCTATCCAAACAACCCGTGATCGTCTTGTTGCTGATGGCGCAGAATTTGATGTTTTAGAAATCAAAGATGGGGTTCAGCTTTATCGTAATCCTGTTCAGACAATGGATAAAATTAAGTCTTTAATTCCAGGTTTGAAAAATGAAGATTCTCTGGATTCTTTCTGGGAAGGTGCTATCTCTGATAGCAAGCTTGGTACAATTCCTGTTTATGTTCCAAACTTGATGGACAGTTCATCAAAGCTTCTTGATAAAGTTACAATGAACCGCATTATTCATCAGGCTATCCCGGAATTGGATAACAATATCAAGAAAGTTATCGTTTACTATATTGATATTACTGATGAAACAGAAATTCAGAACTTTATTAAAGAAGACGATAGCACGACTATAGAAATTGAACTGCGTGACCTTAAAACTATCCTTGACGATGTTATTATCGGGGACTATGCTGAATTCCATGCAGAAGAAATTCCAGATGGATATGCAGTTACCATCGATAAATTCATCAGTGACCGTGTGCTTTCTAAAATTGCAGAATTTAATCAAAAAGCCTTCCTTAATTCTTCTGCAAAGAAACCATATAAACCTATTGAAATCAGTGAAGATGGTTTGGAACTTATCGAGTTCCTTAGCTTGGATTGCACAGCAACCAATGGTGAGTGGCATTCTGACAGTGAAATCAAGATTGATAAAAATGGCTATGTTATTATAGACGGCAATAAAACCAAGGAATTCTGGGATGGCTGCATCCGTAGCACAAATAAACCTCTCCGCCTGAAAATCCGTAATATCTGTGGGGATGAAACTGTTTGGGAGGTGTAGCTTTGAGTAGCATCGTATTAGAACTTCAAAAAGATTTGTTGGATAAAGACTGCGACATATTACAGGCTCTCAGAAAAGCACATGTAATCGCTGTTAAATTACATTTGACTGAATTTGATACATGGATTCAAAACGAGCTTAACGGCTATAAATCAGAAGATGAAAACTTTCCTGAGTATCGTCAAATGAAAGGAACTCTTAAGGCTAAAAATCCGTACAGAGGTTGGATTCCTGCTGTTATTACAGATAAGAATAATCAAGCAATATTTAATGAGGTTCCAGTTTTTGAATCAATTTCAGCATTGATTGATATTGAAAAGAAGTCTAAAGATGGCAATTTCTATTATAGCTATCCACCAGAACTTTCAATGAAATTGTGCCGATATGCAAACACACCAACGTATATGGAAATAGCACTCTTTATCAGCACCGTTAATATAACTTCTCTGATTGAAAAGGTTAAAAATTGTTTGTTAGAGTGGACAATAGAGCTTGAAGGAAAAGGGATTTTAGGTGAGAATATGACTTTTAATGAAAAAGAAGCAGAATCCGCAAAAGGCATTTCGCAGCAAATAAATAATTATTACGGAACCGTAGTTAATGGAAATGTTAGCTCATCTCAAATAGTTTCAGGTAACAATAATACTGCGAATTTTAACGAAGCATCAGCATTAAATGCTGTTCAGGAAATCAAAGAGTCTTTGGAAAAAGAGTTATTACCAGGAGAAGATTTGGATTGTGCAATGGAACTTTTGGAGGATATCTCTCAAAAAATTGAACAAAAGAAGAAACCTAATTTACTGAAAGCTGCGTTTGTAGGTTTGAAGGATTTTGTGATTTCTGTAGGTGCTGATGTAACAGGCGCTTTAATCGTTGCAAAAATGCAAGGGTTGTTTTAATAGTATTTTTAAGACACCAGAAAGGTTACTTATATGATAAAAACAGTAGACCAGACCACTGTGGCTGAAATATTTTCAATCAACAGTGACAAAATTTATAGGATTCCAAAGTATCAGCGTGAATATACTTGGGGAATCAATGATTGGGACGCACTGTTCAATGATGTAACAGATAATGAACACGGATATTTTCTTGGTTCATATATCTGTGTAAACAGTGGTTCTTTAAACGGTACAATACTTGAGGTTATTGATGGTCAGCAGCGTTTCTCTACGCTGATGCTTCTTTTGACAGCTTTGTATGAGAAATTATCTGAACACAAAGATGATATGGACGATGATGACCGAAATGATCTTGCCAATTTAAGAAGTGAACTGGCTAATAAAAAACAAACATTTGCGGCCAATGGCAAGAAGAAAACTGAGTATAAGCAGCGATTGTTCCTTCAGAAACAGAATATGAATGACGAGGATTTCTCTTATATTCTGTATGAGAACGGTATCATAACTGACCAAAAAACTAAACCTCTGAATTTTGGAAACAGGCGAATTGCAAAAGCCTACAGACATTTTGGTAAGTTAATTGAAGATGAAGTGGTGGAAATTCGAAATGAAAATCCTAATATTACAGATGTAGGAGCACTCTTTGGTATTGTACGTAAATTTGAAACAGCAGTTCTTGTTGGAATTGAAGTTGACACAAACAAAGATGCATACATGCTTTTTGAATCTCTTAACCACAGGGGTGTTCCGCTGTCTGCTTTAGATTTGATAAAGAATACGCTGATTGCGCAAGCTGAAGATGCGTCTGATGCAGATAATAGTTATGACAAATGGAAATACATATTGAATTGTGTTGGTCAGGATGATTATTCCGTTCAAGAACGTTTTTTCAGACAATACTATAATGCTTTTAGAGAAGAATTAAATGAGCCGTATCCTAAGACGGATAAGCGTTATTATTTGGGTTATCTTGCAACAAGAACGACACTTCTTGATATATATGAAAAAATGATAAAGGATGACTATAAACGGTTTCTTGATGATCTGTCGGAAAAGGCGGAGCGTTATTCTGTAATCGTAAATAATAGTGATGAAACACATGAATATACGGATACTCTTCTGGATTTAAGTCGAATATCCGGTGCGCCGTCATATATTCTGTTGTTGTACCTTATGTCTAATCAGAATGTACTTAATCTTACGGATAAAGACTTGAATGAAATAGTCAAAGTTCTGATTACATTTTTTGTAAGACGCAACGTGACAGACGTTCCTAATACAAGAAAACTGACACAGTTGTTCATGGATATTATTGCAGAAGTCAAACTGTTGAATGGAAGTAATATTGTACAGGTGGTTCGTGAAAGATTACAGGCAGTTTCTGCATCTGATGATGCTTTTGAAGAGAAATTGAGAGGACCAGTATATGATGAAAATCCGGAAGCTGCAAGATTTGTTCTGTGCAGTATTGAAGCACAACATCAGACAAAAGAAATATATTCAGATCTTTGGTCAAGAGACAACAATAAAAAATATGTTTGGACTATTGAACATATCTTCCCGGAAGGAGAAAATGTTCCAGCTCCTTGGGTTCAGATGATTGCTGGTGGAGATATAGCATTAGCAAAACAGCATCGTGCAAATTATGTACATACAATCGGTAACTTGACTATTACCGGATACAATCAGAATCTCTCGAATATGTCATTTGAGCAAAAAAGGGATAGAACATCCAAGGATAAAACAAAAGAAATTGGATATAAGAATGGCTTGTATTTAAACAAGGGTGTAGTAAATCAAAGCGAATGGACTGTTGACAAAATTAAAAGCAGGACTGATGAACTTGTAAAAATTCTTATGGATATGTATAAGTGGTAAGAACGTGAGGTGCCTGTGATTTAAGCGTAGGCACCTCTTTGACAAAGGATTTTAAATGAAACCATTATAGGAAGGTGGAGATAAGGTTGATCCCTAAGAAAGTTTGGTGGATATTGGGAATTTCAGTGATTGCTGTCTTTTTGCTCCCGTTGGCAATTGATTGGTTTATTATAGGAAACAGTTTTCCAAGTAACATAAGTAATTCTGATTGGGTTAGTTTTTTGGGGGGATATATTGGTGCTCTAATTGGCGCAGTAGTTTCTCTTATAGGCATTATTATCACGATAAGGTATACAAATGAGCAAAACAAAAAGGATCGTGAATTGCAAGTAAGACCTTATTGTGCAATTCGTTATGTTCATGATAACAAGTTAAGAGGAACCAATAAGGTTATTGCAGAATTACCTATTGGTTGCGAACCTAAGGATAATAATGGGCCTGAGTATTCAAGTATTTTATATATTAAAAATATTGGCTTAGGACCTGCTATTGAATTTGAATTTAATATAGATGATATGGATGATGGCAGAGATCATTATCCTATCCTTATGCAACGAGATTCTGATACGTTAAATCGTGCTGTTAATTTGTTGCAACCTGGAGAAGAGGCTGCATTCCCTATACATATATTTTTTAATTTCGATAAAATTACAGAAAATGATTTTATTGATTTTGGAGAAGAAGGGTTGTTTAGATACACCGTAAAGCATGAAGTGATGCAGAAGTACAAAAATTTTAATATTGTTATTCATATGAAATATCATGATATGTTTAATAACACATATTATCAGAAAATTACTTTATCTTCTAATATGCATGTGGGTGGTAAATTTAATGAAAAAAAGGCTGAACATATGTGTGATGTAAACCTTAAAGAAATAACAACTCCAGTTAAAATAGCTAAATAGTTTAATGTGGTAATCGACAATCCACAAAGATGTCACTAAGCGCCTTACAAGGAAATAACAGCCGGCTCCTAAGGTTACGTTACAACGCTCACCTTGGAAAAACCTTAGTTGGGAGCTGAGTCCGATAATTACGGAGGCTGACAAAAAAATTAAATACGTCCCAATAGCTCAGTTGGATAGAGCACACGCC
>CAZUVY010000092.1:0-9934 GCA_964623905.1 uncultured Faecalimonas sp. | reverse complement strand
AGTTATGATAAAAATACAAAAGAAACGAGGAAAGTGGTATATGTTTCAGGGAATGGAGTATGTTTACGCGGTGTATAAAGAGAAAAGTTTTTCAAGAGCAGCGGAAAAATTGTTTATATCACAGCCATCGCTCAGCGCAAATGTCAAACGAGTGGAGAAAAATGTAGGCTATCCGATTTTTGATCGTTCGACAAAGCCGATCGGGCTGACTGCGGCAGGGAAAAAATACATTCAAACGGTAGAACAGATTTTATCCATGCAGAATGATTTTTCCGAATATATCAATGACCTTGGAAATCTTAAAACAGGAAGCCTTGTACTTGGAGGAAGCAGTTTGTATTCTTCCTGGATACTGCCGCCTTTGATGGGGAAGTTTACAAAAAAATATCCATTGGTACGTCTGGAACTGGTAGAAGAAAGTACCGCAAAGTTAGAGCGAATGCTCCAGAATGGGGAAATTGATCTGCTGATGGACAATTGCGAACTGGATGAGAATATCTTTGAACGAAAGATTTTTAGAAAAGAATATCTGGTTTTAGCAGTTCCAAGACGTTTTGCAGTGAATCGCGGATTGGAGCAGTTTCAGATCACAGCCGAGTCCATTCGAGATTTCAGCTTTCTGGAAGATATAGTGCCGCTTGTCGATCTACGTCATTTTGCAGATGAACCGTTCATCTTGTTAAAACCAGAAAATGATACCCGTATACGTGCAATGGAGTTATGCAGACAATACCGATTCACACCGAATATGATATTTGAACTGGATCAGCAGATGACTTCTTATAATATTACATGTTCCGGGATGGGGATTTCATTTATCAGTAATACACTGATTTCAAATGTACCAAGTCATTCAGATGTGGTGTATTACAAATTAGAAGGAGAAAGCAGTAACAGAAACCTCTATTTTTATTGGAAAAGAGGGCGTTATTTTAATAAGATCATGCAAGAATTTTTAAAAGAGTCTGGTATCCAGATATCTGGTCTGAAATCATAGTAAAATAAAGAAATTCAGTACCAGATATCAGGTGTTCCATTATAAAATCTCATAAGAGATTTCTTTTTGTGTGAAAAATATCTGGACCATCTTATCCCAGGCCTGTTCCAGGGATTTGTCCATGGTAAATAGATTTAAGGCAGTTCCTGTAGTACACTGCAGTTTCGTTCCATCGTATTTTAAATTTATGTACAATCCGCGCACATCCTGTGGTTTGAAATCGAGCCCCTGACCAAGCAGCAGCTTCTCAATATTAGAAGAAGACAGGCCCAAAACAAATTTGAAACTAAGTGGTGTGCGTTTTCCCTTGATTAATGAAAAACAATATTCGCGTACTTCTTTCCAGAGTGCATATTCACGTTCTGGAACCATATCTTTTTCAAAGAACTCTTTTTTTAGATATCCGTCCATCTGAAAAGTTCCGAAAGTGACAATCTCACCTTCAATAAAATAAAACGGATCAAATACCTCAGATAAAAGTAATTTTGCCATACATTCTTTGACTTCGGTCAACGCAAGTGCGATCATGCACAAACCTCCTTTGTGGTCTTTTTTAAGAAAAAGAAAGCAATAAATAAAGTGACAAATTCTCCAAGTGGAACAGATGCCCAGATTCCTACAATTCCAAAAATCGGTGCCAGAATTGTTACAAAAAGGATACTGAGCACACATCCTCTAAGAAGACAAAGCAGAAGAGAAAGTGCAGGCTTTACCGTAGACTGGAAATAACCAACGATAAACATATTGATTCCCATTACAAAAAATCCAACAAAATAGGTGCGGATCGCAACTGGTGAAAGTGCAAGAATCTCTTCATTTGGATTCAGGAAGATGTAAGTAAACAGGTTCGGTACAATAAGACCAATGACTGCAGGAACAGAGCAGATGATAAATGCTGTCTTTAGCCCCAGTCTGCGTACACTGGCAATCCTGTCATAAAGTCCGGCTCCATGATTGGTAGAAATAATTGGCTGGGCCGCCTGATTGATACCATTGCACAGGCAAGTAACGATGATCGCAGTATTGCAGATGACACCGTACATGCTGACTCCAACGTCACCGACGGATTTTAAAATCTCAATATTGAAAATGAACATCACAATCCCGGAAGTGATCTCCACCAAGAAACTGGTAAAACCGTTTGTGAAAATGTCTTTTACATAACGCAGAGAAAATCCTTGGAAAGAAAAACGAAGCCCGTTGGATTTGGATACAAAGTGGAGCAGCAAAATACAGACTGTGATTCCAGAGCCAAGTACACTTGCGATGGAAGCGCCGGCCATTCCCATTTTGAGTGGAAATACAAATAAAATATCTAAAAAGACATTCAGGACACCTCCGGTTACAACGGCTGCCATGGCAAGTTTTGGAGAACCATCGTTTCGGACAAAGGTCTGTAAAAATGTAGAAAACGCAAACACACTGAGTCCTGCTATTACATAAGGAACATATTCCATCACATAAGGCATAGTCACATCAGTTGCACCTAAAAATCTGGCAATTGGTTCCATATAAACCCATAACAGGATCGTATATAAAATGCAGGTAACTGTATTCAAAAGGGCTGCGACTGTGAAATAACATTCGCCGGCTTTGATATCGCCGCGTCCACGGGCGATCGACATCAGAACGGAACCGCCGACACCAAAAAGAAGACCGTTACCAAAGAAAATATTAAAAAGTGGAAGTACAATATTTAATGCAGCCATTGCATCAATTCCGATTCCTTTTCCAATAATAATGGTATCTGCTAAAACATAAATAGAAGTTACCATCGTTCCCATAATGGAAGGGATAAGATAACGAAAGAAAAGTTTTGAGACAGATTCTGTTGTTAAACTATTTGTATTCATAAAGAACTCCTTTCCGAACAGTATCAGTATATCAAAGACGAAGGAAAAAATACATTCCATTTTGTCAAAAGTTGACTTTTAATTTGGGAGCAAGTATCATGAAAAGTAGCAAAATATGAGGAGAGATTCACATGAGTCATTTAGAAACATTATTTGAATTATTAGAAAAATCAACATCACAATTTCATACAATTATTGCATCAAAACAACAGCTTTCCGAAGCTGGTTTTGAAGAATTAAAATTAAAAGAAAACTGGGAATTAAAAAAAGGTGGAAAATACATGATCGACCATCATGGTTCTACAATTTTTGCATTTGCGATCGGAGAAGAATTTCAGGCAGAAGACGGCTTTCGTATTGCAGCATCCCATGGTGATTTCCCGGGATTTCGTATTAAGCCAAACCCAGAGATGGAAGTCGGCGGTTATCGTCAGCTGAATGTAGAAGCATACGGCGGGGTGAATCTTGGAAGCTGGCTTGACAGACCACTTTCTGTTGCAGGACGTGTTGTGTTAAAGTCAGACAATGTGTTCAAACCAGAAGTGCGTTATATTGATGTGAAGAAACCGATCTTATTGATTCCGAATATTGCGATCCATTTCAATCGCGAGATGAATAAGGGAACAGAACTTCGCAAGCAGGTAGAGATGATTCCTATTTATAGTACCGCTTCTGAAGAGTTAAGTAAACAGGCATTTTTAGAATATATCGCAAAAGAATTAGGAGCAGACGCAGCAGATATTCTGGAGTATGAGCTTACAATTTACAATATTGACAAACCATGCTTTGTGGGACTTACAGAAGAATTTGTCTGTGCGCCAAGACTTGACAACCTGACTTCTACACAGGCATTGATCACAGGGATCACAGAAGGAACACGTAAGAGCGGGCTTAATATGATGGTCGTATTTGACCATGAAGAGATCGGCAGCAGATCAAAACAGGGCGCATGCTCGACTTTACTTGCATCTGTTCTGGAAAAGATCTATCTCTCACTTGGCTATACTTCTCTTGATTTTACAAATGCAATGGAAGACAGCCTTTTGATGTCAGTAGATGTAAGCCATGCATTCCATCCAAACTTTGCTGGAAAATTTGACCCAACAAATAAACATGTGATGAATCAGGGATTTGCGATCAAAGAGGCATGTTCACAGAGTTATGCTACAGACAGTGAGGCAATCGCTATCGTACAGCAGATCTGTAATCAGGAAGGAATCGCGTATAAGAAATTCCTGAATCACTCAGATGCTATGGGTGGCGGAACACTTGGTGCAATCGCATCGGCAATGCTTCCAATCCGTACAGTGGATATCGGTGTGCCACTTTGGGCAATGCATTCAAGCAGAGAGACAATGGGTGTGAAAGACTACGAAAGTCTGGTTGCATTTATGACAGCATATTATAAACTTTAGGAGAATTCGTTTTTATAAATGATGGAGATACGTTTAAATAAATATTTAAGTGAAGCAGGGGTGTGTTCACGAAGAGAAGCTGACCGACTGATTGAAAGTGGAAAGGTCACTGTGGATGGAAAACGCGCAGAGACAGGAATGAAGATCACAGAGGGTCAGGTAGTCTGTGTTGGGAAGCAGCAGGTCAAGCCAAAAGATGAGATGGTGCTTCTTGCAGTGAACAAACCGGTAGGCATTGTCTGTACAGAGGAAAAGCGCGAAAAGAATAATATTATTCAATTTTTGAAATATCCAACCAGAATCACTTATATCGGAAGACTGGATAAGGATTCAGAAGGGCTTCTTCTGATGACGAACAATGGAGATATTATTAATAAAATGATGCGTGCCGGAAACGAGCATGAAAAAGAATATAAAGTAACGGTAAATAAGCCGGTCACAGATGAATTTATCGAAAAGATGGCAAATGGGGTTCCAATCCTGGATACGGTTACAAGAAAATGTAAGGTAGAAAAGATTGGCAAATTTAAATTTAAGATCATTCTGACACAGGGACTGAACCGTCAGATTCGTCGTATGTGTGAGTATCTGGGCTATAAAGTGACCAGACTGGAACGTGTTCGTGTGATGAACATTCATCTTGGCAACTTAAAACCGGGAGAATACCGTGCGGTTACAGAAAAAGAGATTGCGGAATTGTATGAGCTGATCAAACATTCATCAAACGAGACAGTAATCAAAAATGACACAAAAAGAATGGAGTAGACAGAATTGGAACAAAAAAAACTGCGTATGCAGGAATTAGTAGAGTTATTAAATAAGGCAGGGCGAGCATATTATCAGGAAGCAACAGAAATCATGAGCAACTTTGAATATGACAAGTTGTATGATGAGCTCCTTGCATTAGAAGAAGAACTGGGAATCACGATGGCAGCCAGTCCGACAGCAAATGTTGGGTATGAGGTGCTAAGTGAGCTTCCAAAAGAACGTCATGAAAAGCCGATGCTTTCTCTGGATAAGACAAAAGAAATCAGCAGGCTGAAAGAGTTTCTTGGAAATCAGGAAGCAGTGCTTTCCTGGAAAATGGATGGTCTTACGATCGTTTTGACTTATAACAACGGAAAGTTGGAAAAGGCTGTTACCAGAGGCAATGGAGAAGTAGGAGAAGTGGTTACCAATAATGCAAAGGTGTTCAAGAATCTTCCGCTTCGCATTGCGTATCAGGGTGAACTGATTCTACGAGGAGAGGCCATTATCACTTACAGCGATTTCCAGAAGATCAATGATGAGATTGCAGATGCAGAGGCAAAATACAAAAATCCGAGAAATCTTTGCAGTGGTTCGGTAAGACAGCTTAACAATGAGATCACGGCAAAGCGAAATGTAAAGTTCTATGCGTTCTCGCTGGTCAAGGCAGAAGGCATTGATTTTCAGAATTCAAGATGGAATCAGCGCCTGTGGTTAAAAGAACAGGGATTTGAAGTTGTGGAAGGTGACAAAGTCACATACAACAATATAGAAGATAAGGTATTATACTTTCAAGGAAAGATTCCGGAGAACGATTTCCCATCAGACGGACTGGTGCTTGTATATGATGACATTGCATACGGTCAGTCACTTGGGACTACATCAAAATTTCCGAGAGATTCCTTCGCTTTCAAATGGGCAGATGAGATTCGTGAGACGACATTATTAGAAATCGAATGGAGTGCTTCACGAACAGGGCTTCTCAATCCGGTGGCGATTTTCGAGCCGGTGGAATTAGAAGGAACAACTGTCAGCAGAGCAAGCGTTCATAATATTAGTATTATGGAAGAATTAGAACTTGGAATCGGTGACAAAATAGAAGTGTACAAAGCGAACATGATCATACCGCAGATCGCATCAAATCTGACAAAAAGTGGTGTGAAAGATATTCCAACAGAGTGTCCGGTATGTCATGGAAAGACAGAGATTCGAAGTATCAGTGATACAAAAGCACTGTATTGCACCAATGAAGAATGTGGTGCAAAACATCTGAAGTCGTTTGCATTATTTGTAAGCAGAGATGCACTGAATGTAGAAGGCTTGTCAGAGGCGACTCTGGAGAAATTTATTTCCAAAGGATTTATCAATGCATATTCTGATATTTTCCACTTGGACCGTTACGAAGAAGAAATCAAATCTATGGAAGGTTTTGGAGAAAAATCTTATGTAAATTTACAGAAGAGTGTAGAGAAAGCCAGAACAACAACGCTTCCGAAATTGATCTACGGTCTTGGAATTGCAAATATCGGTCTTGCAAATGCAAAGGTAATCTGCAAAGAGTTTCAATATGATATTGAGAAGATGATCCATCTGACAGAGGATGATTTAAATACAGTTGCTGGTATCGGTCCTGTCATTGCAAAAGCGTATGTGGATTATTTCGCAAATGAAAAGCACGTAGAGGAATTAAGAAAACTGCTTATGGAATTGACCATTCCGGTAGAAGAAATAAACACAGAGGCGCAGATTTTTGCAAATATGAACTTTGTGATCACAGGAAGTGTAGAACACTTCGCAAACCGAAATGAAGTAAAAGCGGTAATTGAAAGCAAAGGCGGAAAAGTGACAGGTTCGGTCACATCCAAGACCAATTACCTCATTAATAATGATGTTACTTCTACTTCTTCCAAAAATAAAAAGGCAAAGGAACTGGGAGTTCCGATTATAACAGAAGAAATGTTTTTAGAAATGTTAAATGCATAGGAGGATAAAATTATGATGAAAGTAACAAGTGCAAATTTTGAACAAGAAGTATTAGAATCAAACGTTCCAGTATTAGTAGATTTTTATGCAGACTGGTGCATGCCATGCAAAATGTTTGGTCCAGTTTTAGAGTCAGCAGCAGAAGACTATGAAGACAAATTAAAAATTGTAAAAGTAAATATTGATGAATCACCAGAACTTGCTCAGAAATATTTTGTAATGAGCATCCCAACATTGAAACTGATCAAAGACAAAGAACTGATCGGAAATTTTGTTGGTGCAATGTCATCAGAAGAATTAGAAGACTGGCTTGACGAACGTATTTAGTCAGCGGACAGAGGTGATAACAATGGCAAATAAGAGTTATGATGTGATTATCATCGGCGGTGGACCGGGCGGATATACGGCTGCATTGTATGCAGCCAGAGCCAACCTTTCTACGCTGGTATTAGAAAAAATGTCTCCGGGCGGACAGATGGCGACTACAGATATCGTAGAGAATTATCCGGGGTTTGTGGAAGGAATCAATGGATTTGATCTTGGAATGCAGATGAAAGAGGGAGCAGAACGTTTTGGAGTAAAGACAAGGATGAAAGAAGTAAAGAGTGTTGATCTTATTTCCAATCCAAAACTGGTTCATACAAAGAAAGATACATTCGAAGCAAAGACGGTGATCCTTGCAACAGGTGCATTCCCAAGAGAATTGGGACTTCCAAATGAGAGAGAACTTCGCGGACGCGGTGTTTCTTACTGTGCGACTTGTGACGGTTCCTTCTATAGAGGAAAAACAGTCGTAATCGTAGGCGGTGGAAATACAGCAGTTGCAGATGCGATCTTCCTTGCAAAGATCTGCGAAAAGGTATACTTAGTACACAGAAGAGACGAACTTCGTGCGTCAAAGACATATATGGATGCGCTGGAAAAAACAGAAAATATTGAATTTATCTGGAACTCTGAAGTGGTGGAGATCGAAGCAGAACAATTTGTGACAGGCGTGAAAGTAAAGAATAAAAAAGATGGTTCGATCCGCGAGGTCGCATGTGACGGCGTATTTGTCGCGATCGGAAATGTGCCAAATACAGAGCTGATCCAGGGACAGGTAGAGTTAGACGAAGCAGGCTATGTGCTTGCAGATGAGACAACAAAGACAAACATCCCAGGTGTATTTGCAGTGGGAGATATGCGTACAAAGCCGCTTAGACAGATTGTAACAGCAGTTGCAGACGGTGCGGTTGCTTCTAAATTTGCAGAAGAATTTATCGATGCACAAAACATCGGTTAGACTAAAATGGAATGCAGTTTCGCATTCCATTTCTGTTTATAAAATCTTAACTTGTAGTCATTCCTTGTCTCAGTTATAATATACTCTGTACTGAAAATAAAAGGGGTAATATTTATGTCAGATAAAATGGATTTTAGAGAAATAGATGAAGCAGAAGAATTTGAGTTTGATGAAAGAAAGACAGATATCGTAGAAGCGGAAGAAGTCAAAGACGATGATGGCTATGAAAAATATTGTTTTCTTTGTCACAGACCAGAAAGTGTCACAGGAAAGCTGATCGATCTTCCAAATGATATCAGTGTTTGTCCAGATTGTATGAACAAAAGCTTTGAAGCGATGAACAATACACCGATGGATTTCAATAAGATGATGAATACACCGGGAATCCAGTTCTTGAACCTTTCAGACCTCGATTCGATGTTTCCAAAGAAGCAGCGTGTAAAAAGAAAAAAAGAAGGCGCAAAGAAGACTGCGGCAATCAATATCAAAGATATTCCAGCGCCACACAAGATCAAAGCACAGCTTGATGAATATGTGATCGGACAGGAATATGCAAAGAAAGCCATGTCAGTTGCGGTATACAATCACTACAAACGTGTTGCAACAGATACGATGGACGATATCGAGATCGAAAAGTCCAACATGCTTATGATCGGACCAACAGGATGTGGAAAGACATACCTGGTGAAGACACTGGCACGTCTCCTGGATGTACCACTTGCGATTGCGGATGCAACTTCTTTGACAGAAGCAGGATATATCGGAGATGATATTGAGAGCGTACTTTCTAAATTGCTTGCAGCAGCAGACAATGATGTGGAAAAAGCAGAACGCGGCATTGTGTTCATCGATGAAATTGATAAACTTGCCAAAAAGAAAAATGCAAGCCAGAGAGATGTAAGCGGCGAATCCGTACAGCAGGGACTTTTGAAACTTTTAGAAGGAAGTGAAGTAGAAGTTCCGGTTGGAGCAAACAGCAAGAATGCGATGGTTCCACTTGAGACGATCAACACAAAGAATATCTTATTTATTTGCGGCGGCGCATTCCCTGATCTGGAAGAGATTATCAAAGAACGTCTGAACAAACATTCTTCAATGGGATTTATTGCAGATCTGAAGGACAAATACGACCATGAGAAGGACATTCTCTCAAAAGTAGAAGTAGAGGATATTAGAAAATTCGGTATGATCCCTGAATTTATCGGACGTCTTCCGGTTATCTTTACATTGCAGGGACTCAATGAAGATATGCTTGTGAAGATTCTGAAAGAACCAAAGAACGCGATCATCAAACAATATCAGAAATTACTTGCACTTGATGAAGTGAAGCTGGAATTTGAAGAAGAAGCATTACATACAATTGCTGCAAAAGCAATGAAGAAGGACACTGGCGCCAGAGCCCTCCGTTCTATTATAGAAGAATTTATGCTGGATATTATGTATGAGATTCCAAAGGATGATAATATCGGCATTGTCACAATTACAAAAGATTATATTGAAGGAACTGGCGGACCTCGTATTACAATGAGAGGACAGAAAAGAATAACAGGCTAGGTCAGATAGAGCACGTAAGATGCAGAGC
Source organism: uncultured Faecalimonas sp. (assembly GCA_964623905.1). Classification (GTDB taxonomy): domain Bacteria; phylum Bacillota; class Clostridia; order Lachnospirales; family Lachnospiraceae; genus Faecalimonas. The sequence goes on along the minus strand of CAZUVY010000092.1, from coordinate 75 downwards.
ATTTTACGTGCTTTTTGTGTATTCTTTGCTTTTTAAAAACAAATTTGCAAAAAATATAAAAAATGTGAAAAAACG
>CAZUVY010000091.1:0-10131 GCA_964623905.1 uncultured Faecalimonas sp. | reverse complement strand
TGCATGGGGATGTGTTTTTGCGTTTTGTCTGATTTGGAATGCAATGTAAATCTAATTATATGCTATAATACAATTAACAAAAAGCAATCGCCACAGAGTGGTTGACCTAGCTAAGAAAAGAGAACCTTCCTAACTCGTTAAAGTACAGGGAAGGTTTTTTACTATTTTAATGACAACTCAAACAGATCAAGTATCTAATATTGATAGAGATGATAGAAGGAGGACTATATGAAGAAAATACTGGTTACTGGTGGAACTGTTTTTGTAAGTAGGTATATTGCAGAATATTATGTAGAAAAAGGATATGATGTATACGTACTCAATAGAAATAGTAAAGAACAATCAAAAGGCGTAAAACTGATTCAGGCAGATCGACATGATCTTGGAGAGGTGCTTCGCAATTATTGCTTTGATATTGTAATTGATACTGCGTATAGTGCAGAAGATGTAGAAAAGTTACTGGATGCTTTAGGGGATTACAAGGATTATATCTTAATCAGTTCAAGTGCGGTATATCCAGAGTATGCCTTACAACCATTCAAAGAAGAAACTTCATTGGGAGTTAATAAGTATTGGGGAAAATATGGAACCGATAAAATAGAAGCGGAAGCTGCTTTACTAAAAAGAAATCCAAATGCGTATATTTTGAGACCGCCATACCTGTATGGTCAAATGAATAACGTTTATAGAGAAGCATTTGTTTTCGATTGTGCTTTGTCTGATAGAAAGTTTTATTTACCAAAAGATGGCGAAATGAAACTGCAATTTTTCCATATACATGATTTATGCAGATTTATAGATGTTCTTTTAAAGGACAAACCGAAACAGCATATTTTTAATGTGGGTAATAGAAATGCGGTTTCTATCCGTGAATGGGTGAAGCTTTGTTACCAGGCTGCTGGAAAAACTGTTGAATTTGTAAATGTATATGAAGATATGGAACAAAGAAATTATTTTAGCTTCTATGACTATGAATATTATCTTGATGTTTCAAAGCAATACGAATTAATGGAAGATGTGAAGTCATTAGAAGATGGTTTAAAAGAAGCCTTAGAATGGTATATGAATAATTCGGATAAAGTGAATAAAAAAGCTTTTCTGAATTATATTGACAACAATTTGTTAAGCTAATCCATATTCTGTAAAAGTTTGATTGCTAGAGGTGGAAGAGATATGAACATAGAGAGAATATGTAATCAAAATAGAAAAAGTGTCAATGATTTTATCATGGAACAATGGTATACAACGAAAATGATTCTTCGAGGCAACGAAATTGATATGACCGCTGTTGAAGGGATTGTTATTTCGGAGAATGGTGAAATAATTGGCTTGTTAACCTACATAGTATATGATGATACTTTAGAAATCACGTCTCTGGATAGCTTGCGGGAGAATCAGGGGATAGGGACTACGTTGTTGGAGTGGGTTACTTCTATAGCAAAAGAGGCTGGATGTAAGAAAATTGTAGTGGTAACAACCAACGACAATATAAAGGCCATTCGTTTTTACCAACGGAGAGGGTATGATATGGCACATCTGTACCGTAACGCGCTGGAGGTTTCAAGGAAGTTGAAGCCAGAAATTCCATTGATAGGAGAAAATGGTATTCCGTTAAGACATGAGATAGAATTTGAAATGATTCTCAATTTGTAGAGGTGATTTCAAATGTAAGAGCATTGGTAAAAAATATTAGCTTTAGGGAAAGGGAACAATGATGCGAATAATTGCGATAATCAAAAACTGTTTAGAACATGAAAAGAAACTGATTTTATCATCTGTTGAAAAAGAGGATCAGGTTTTATTTTTTGATAATGAGAAGGAACTTCTTGAAAGTGAGGATTTTGCGAATATAGAAATTGTATTTGGTGAGCCTGAACACAGCACAATTCATTCTATGAAAAATCTTAGATGGATTCAAATGAGTTGGGCAGGTGTCAATAAATACACGTTGGCTTCGGATTTCCCTGATGATATTGTTCTTACCAGTGCGTCAGGTGCTTATGGATGTGTTATTTCTGAATATATTGTTTCCGGAATTCTTGCTTTGTATAAAAAATTGTTCTTATATCGTGCACAAATGCAAAGTGGCGGCTGGAGCCAAATTGAGGGTGATGATACATTAGAGGGAAAAAGAGTACTTATTTTAGGGACAGGCAATATTGGACAGGAGACTGCAAAAAAGCTTAGCTGTTTTGGAATGTATACCGTTGGAATATGCCGTACTCCTGACAAAGAACGATTGTATTTTGATGAAATATATACAATAGAAAATCTTGATACACAATTGCAAAGTGCTGATGTGGTTATTATCGCGCTTCCGGGTACAGCGGAAACGAAAGGAATGTTTGATGCGGAAAGAATAAAAAAGATGAAGGCAAACGCCATACTCGTAAATGTTGGACGCGGATTTATTGTGAATACGGATGATTTAACAGATGCTCTGCAGAAAGGATTACTCAGAGGGGCAGTGCTTGATGTTACAGATCCAGAACCTTTACCTGAAACACACCCTCTCAGAAATATGGAAAATGTGTTATTGACTCCGCACATTTCAGGAATCAGTTGGGGAGGAAATAAGTTTACAAGAAAGAGGATTTTAGATATATTCTGTGAAAATTTGAAGCGAGACAAAAATAATGAACCTAAAAAGAATTTGATCGATTTTAGTAAAGGCTATTGATTTACAATAGATAAGTCTATAAAGAGGGGAGGTATTCAATGGAATTACAAGAATTATTAAATAAACCGTTACCAGAAATTCCGTCTGATATTATGAAAGCATTGAGCAAAAATCAGATTACCAAAACAACGATTGATTGTAAAAATGAGGTATTGACGAATAATGATTTGCAAATGGAAGTAGGATATACGAAGATGGACGATGGTACATATTTGGTATCGATGATTTGTCCAATGCCTAATATTACCGTTGAAATGATAGAGTGGTGGTTCTGGTGGCACACGCAGGAGAGTCTTCGATATCAAGTTTGGTATCCAGGAGACCATATCAGTATTAAATATCATAAGAAAGACAGAGCATTTTTTGAACAGCCAACTGTACCGGATTTTGTACCAAATACGCAATGCCCGGTAGAAAGAATCGGTGGTATGAAAATGCCTTTGCGTATTGATTTTGTTACACCAGAGGAGTTTGGTTTTTCAAGAAAGTTAATGCAAGATCACAATATTCCTAAGATCGTGTGTGGTCATGTTGGTGCTTTTAATAATTTGATCAAGCATACAGAGATGGCGCATATTTTCAAGCAGACAGAAGATGGATTGTTTATGATCAGCAGATTTTGGCTTGGAAATACAATGAAATCTTCTCTGCTTAGAAAACTAATTATAACTGATGATATGGCAAGGGGAATGGCAGAGCATTGCTGCGTAGAATACCGCAATCTTTGTGAAATACTCCCTGTGTTGTATGCTGAATATAAATAAAATAGCTTAACGCAAACTTACTTAATAAGAAAATAGAAGAACAGATGAAGCATATAAAAATATCTTGAAAATATGTGATAGATCATATATGTTAGAGAGCAAGATTAAGATCATTTTGGGAGGGAAATAAATGAACAGTGAACAAAAGAAGGCGTTGCGGGAACAATTTAAACAACGCAAACCAGATATGGGTATAGTTTGTTGGCAGAACGAGGAGCAAATGTGGATTGCAATATCCAAAGATGCAGAGGCTGATTATAACAGCACTTCATTTCAATTGCAATTGGGTTCATGGCCAAACAGGGAACTGCAGCGTGCTTATAAAACTGCTCCAGATTCATTTAAATGGAGTTTACTGAAAAAACTTGATTACGAGGAACGGGACGAAGATCATAGTGAAGAGCTGGAATTATTATACGAAATGTGCATGGAAGAATTTCCGCAGGCAAAGAAAATGAGACCGGGGAAGAGATAATGTACGTGGGTTACATTTGATCATTATAACAGTAGCATTTGAGTTGGAATTGAATTAAAATAACAATTATATATTTACTTGTAAAGAAGAATATTAGAAAAATAACGCTGCGTGATATATTGCTTATTACGCAGCGTTATGTTGTATATTGGGTTCAGAAAGGAAAATGGAGGTATTTCATTTATGATTAGTAGTATGAATTTGATAGCATGTATGTTGATGGGAATTTGTGGAATAGTGTTGCCGATTATTCTAGTTGTCGTATGGAAAAGGAAGACAAATCAGCCGATGAAAACGGTTCTGGTCGGAGCAGCGACTTTCTTTGTTTTTGCAATAATACTAGAATCATTTCCGAAAATGATTCTGCTGCAGTCCAATAACAGTATTGGAAAGGTTGTAGTATCCAATGTTTATCTGTATTCATTCATTGGAGCTCTTTTAGCTGGTATTTTTGAAGAAACAGGAAGATGGATCGCTTACAAAGTATTGTTGAAAAAGAATAAAGACCGTTTGACGGCACTCACCTATGGGATTGGGCATGGTGGATTTGAGGCAATGTACATTTTGGCAGGAATCGGCATTTCCTATTTTACATATGGATGCATGATCAATGCAGGACAATTCGATCAGATTATTGCACAGGTTGCAAGTGCAGCTCCAGAACAGGTAGAAGCGATCGAAGCACTTCCTGCTACCATTGCTGGAATTACTTATTCATATGCGGTTGCAAGCATAATAGAGAGGGTAAGTGCTGTTATGATTCATGTTGCCTGTTCTATTATAGTGTTTAGAGCTGCACACGAAAAGGGGAAAATATGGCTTTATCCGGTGGCCATATTGCTTCATGCATCTATAGACGTCATTGCAGCATTCTATCAGGTGGGCCTGATTCAAAATCTATATCTGGTCGAAGTGATACTTTTCATATGGGCTGTTGCATTATTATGGGGATGCTATCAGTTTGTATACAAAAAGATGCCGGTTAGCTATTAAATAGAGAAGAAATTTTTATTCTGTTTTCTTAACTCTCATTCAATTGTTTTAAACAGACTCCTTTGCTATGATATAACCAAGTGAAACGGAAGGAGAATGGGGTTATGCAGATAGGAGAAGTGATACGAAAGTATCGGAAACAATTGAATTTGACTCAGGAAGAGATGGCATATCGCCTTGGCGTAACAACACCGGCAGTAAATAAATGGGAAAATGGAAATTCTTATCCAGATATTATGATGCTTGCGCCAATCGCAAGGCTCTTGAATATTTCTTTAGATACTTTATTGGTGTTTCGCGAAGAGTTGACTGAGGAAAAAATCAATGAAATCATAAGAAAAATAGATGAACGATTTAAGCAGGAAAGTCTGGAAGCCGTATTTCCAGAAGTGAAAAAGCTCATTCAGACCTATCCAAATTGTGAAAAATTGATCTGGCAGTTGGCAGTCATAGTGGACGCACAGCGGTTAGTAAAAGAAAATGTAGATGCGAAGCTCTATGATGAATTTCTTTTAAAATGCTATACGCGCGTTTTAGAAAGTCAGGAGGAAGAACTAAGAACCTTAGCTGCGGATTCTCTTTTCGGGTATTATATGAGAATGGAAAACTATGAAAAAGCAGAAGGATATCTGACATATTATTCAAAGCAGAATCCGGAACGGAAAAGAAAGCAGGCCTTAATCTATAGTAAAACAAATAGGAAAGAAGAGGCTTTCAAAGCATATGAAGAACTTTTGTTTTGCGGTTATCAGATGTTGAGTGCTGTTTTCCAAAGTATATATACTTTAGCTGTAGCAGAGAATGATTTAGAAAAAGCTCATAAAATAGTAGAAAAGCAAGAGCAAATGGCAAAACTATTTGAAATGGGACAGTATTATGAAGTGTCATGCAAGCTGGAACTTGCGATTATGGAAAAAGATATCACTACGCTGCTGGATACTATGGAAAAAATGCTGGAAGGTGTTGAAACAATCACTTCATTTACAAAATCAGAGCTTTATGAGCATATGAAATTTAAAGAGGTAAGATCAGAATTTAAAAATACAATGAAAGAGAATTTGAGAGATATTTTTCAGGATAAAGAAACATATGGGTTTCTTGAGGGCGAAGAACGATGGAAGCAAATTGTAAAATAGCGGGAGATTGTACGAAAGTGCAATCTCCTTTTAAAAATCCTTCAAAATATCATGAATGCAAATACGAAAGCCACCCATGACGTAAGACGTGACTGCTTCATCAAAATTTTAAGATAGAAGAGAGACTTTTTTTATTCTTGAAAGAGAAGTATAATGGAGAAAAATCTGCTGAAAAGGCAGGAAAGGAATGGGAAAATGATTAAACCTAAACGATTAAAAAAGGGAGATAAAATTGCGATTGTCAGTTTATCCTGGGGAGGTCTGGGAGATAAAGACTTGATACATAAATATGAAATAGCCAAGAAAAGACTGGAGGAGGATTTCGGCCTGGAGGTAGTCTGTATGCCTCATGCGTTGAGTGGAAGTGAATTTGTAGCACAAAATCCGGCACTTCGGGCAAAAGATTTTATGGATGCATTTATGGATGATTCGGTTGCAGCTATATTTTCTGCAATCGGAGGCGATGATACGATTCGTACATTGCCATATATTGACTTTGATATCATCAGAACACATCCTAAGATTTTTATGGGTTATTCAGACACTACTGTAAATCACCTGATGATGTACAAAGCCGGTGTTGTTTCTTTTTATGGACCATCTGTGATGTGCGAATTTGGTGAATATGTAAAAATGTTTGATTATACCAAAAAAGCAGTTCAAGATATTTTATTTGAAGAGTGGGAAGCGTATGAGATCCTTCCAAGTCCAGAGTGGACAGATTCACAGATCACATGGGCAGAGGAAAGCATCAACACGCCGCATGTCATGAGAAAAGACGAACATGGCTATGAAGTGTTAAATGGAAGAGGGAAAGCAAGAGGACATTTATTAGGTGGATGTCTGGACGTTTTTCTTATGGCAAATGGAACTGAAATCTGGCCGGAATTGGATGCATGGCATGGTGCGATACTTTTCTTTGAAACAAGTGAGGAAAAACCTGCACCAGATTTTCTGCTATGGACATTGAGAAATATGGCAGCGCAAGGTATTTTGAAAGTCATTCGTGGAATTGTTGTAGGTAAGCCAAAGGATGAAACATATTATGAAGAATATAAAGAAGTGATAAAACGTGTAGTGGCAGAAGAAGAAGGTTTAACAGAGCTTCCGATTCTTTATAATATCAATATCGGCCATGCAAAGCCTATTGGTATTTTGCCATATGGTATCGAGGCGGAAATTGATTGTGATGAGAAGAAATTCCGTCTGCTCGAATCGCCTACTGTAAAATAATAAATTAAGAAAAAAGCACGTGACCTTCCAATTGACAGGCAGTTTTCGTGATATTAGTCTGAGATAAAAGAAAGGCAGGGAAAGTTATGAAAAGAAAAATGTTCTTATTGGGAATTGTATTGTTGATAGTTCTGTTTGCAGGAATCTTAATCTATTTGAAAAATACAGAACCAGCTGTCGTGCATACATATAAAGAAAATTTATCAGAAGAACAGGAAAGTTCAGATGAGTTGATTTGGATGACCTATTATCAAATGTCAGATGGCACCTGGAAAACAGAGACACATACATATCAGTATCGTCTTGTGTTGTCTGGGAAAATGGGAAATGGAACTGCGACATACACGGTTCTTAGTAATAGAGAGAACATTACATATCAGGAAGCAATGATGGCAAGTGGGCTGAGCAGTAACCTGGATGATTACTTTGATGCAGAAGAAGCAGTCATTGTTTCAATGGGAATGAGGATGGATTCAAATGAAGATTAAGAGAGTAGCGCTTCTGGGAGCCGGAGCAGTAGGGGCGTATTTTATCTGGGGGCTTTCAGAAAAGCTGGGTGACGATTTTTGTGTAGTGGCAAAAGGAGAACGCAAAGAACGTCTGAAAACAGAGGGACTTGTGATTAATGGAAAACAGTATCTATTTCCTGTGAAAGAACCACAGGAAATAAAAGACATCGACCTGCTTTTGATCGCAAGTAAGCAGGATGCACTGATAGATGCGTTGGGTGACATCCAAACAATTGTAAATGATAAGACAATTGTCATGAGTTTGTTAAATGGCGTGACTTCGGAAGAGATGATCGGAAATGCTGTTGGAATGGAGCACATGCTTTATTCTGTCATGCGTATTGCATCGGTAAGAAAAGGAAATGAGATCATATTTTCAACAGAACATACAGCGGGTGTCTATGTTGGAGAACGAGATGAGAAGGAACCGACAGAAAGAGTGCTGGCGGTGGAAGAATTATTTCAAAACACAGGAATTCGATACAATTTTGTGGAAAACATTATTCTGGATATGTGGTTTAAATATGCAAGTAATATTGCACAAAATCTTCCACAGGCAATTCTGGGAGTAGGATTTCAGGCCTATGTGGACAGCAGCCATGTACATTACATTGCAGAGCGTCTTTGGAAAGAAGTTGCCCTTGTAGCAAATGCGAAAGGAATTCCACTTACAGATAAGTTTGTATTGTTTCAAGGCGTGAAGCCAGAAGCAAGATTTTCGACACTGCAAGATCTGGATGCAAAGCGCCATACTGAGATAGAAATGCTGGCTGGTGAGATGATCAAGATGGGACAAGAATGCGGAATCAATGTTCCGTACTGTGAATATACGTATCATTTGGTCAAAGCATTGGAAGAGAAGAACGATGGGAAACTTGAGTAGAAAAAATCTAAAGAAACCAATGGAGGGATGGCGAGATGAAGACAATTGGATTAATTGGTGGAATGAGCTGGGAAAGCACAGTGACATATTATCAGATTATAAATGAGACAATAAAAAAGGAATTAGGTGGACTGCATTCTGCAAAAATATTGTTATATAGTGTGGATTTTGCAGAGATAGAGGAATATCAGGCGAAAGGCGAATGGGAGAAGAGTGCAGAGGTACTTTCGGAGGCTGCAGTAAATCTGCAAAAAGCTGGAGCAGATTTTATTGTGATTTGTACTAATACGATGCACAAAGTAGCTGGAGAGATACAGGAGCAGATTTCAATTCCAATCATTCACATTGCAGAAGCGACCGCAGAGGCACTGAAAGAGCAGAAAATTACGAAAGTGGGATTGCTTGGCACAAAATATACGATGACACAAGAATTCTACAAAAACAAATTGATAGAAGCAGGGATTGAAGTTGTGATTCCAGATGCTGCCGGAGTAGAAGTTGTAAATGATATTATTTATAAAGAACTATGTTTGGGAATAATTTTAGAAGAATCCAGAGAAAAGTATCTTGAAATTATTCAGAAACTGGGAGAATGCGGAGCGCAGGGAGTGATTCTTGGCTGCACGGAAATCGGTCTTTTGGTACAGCAAAAAGAAACTATGCTTCCAGTATTTGATACAACACAGATTCATGCAGTGAAAGCTGCCTTATATTCTTTAGAGTAAGAAAGGAAAGCTGCAGTTTCCATTAAATAATTCAAAATAAAAGAAGGTGAAATAGAATGGACAACATGAAAATTCGAATTGCAGTGAAAGAGGACGCTTACAAATTACTCGAAATTTATAGACCATATGTGGAGCGGACCGCAATCACATTTGAATATGACGTGCCAAGTGTGCAGGAATTTGAGGAAAGGATCATGCATATACTGGAAAAATATCCGTATCTGGTGGCAGAAAGAAATGGAGAAATAGTAGGATATGCCTATGCAGGCAGTTTTCATAGCCGGGCGGCGTATGGCTGGGCGGTAGAGACCACAGTATATGTACGTCAGGATCAAAAAAAGACAGGAATCGGGAAAAAGTTATATGATGCGTTGGAGAAGGTTCTTGCTGCACAGAATATACTGAATTTGAATGCGTGTATTGCTTATCCTGAGAAGAAAGATGCCTATCTTACCAAAAACAGCGTACAATTCCATGAACATCTGGGGTATCGATTTGTGGGAGAGTTTCAAAAATGTGGTTATAAGTTTGGACATTGGTATAATATGGTCTGGATGGAAAAACATATCGGAGAGCATCCTGATAATCCGCCGGAAGTAAAATGCTTAGAAGATGTAAGAAAAGAGATTGCAGAAAAGTATGGGATTTTTTAGAAACAAAAGATAAAATTTGGCTGTAAAGAGAATCTGGTATAAGATCTGAAAAAGAGTGTAAAATAAAAATAAATTTATGT